>JAGVWY010000067.1 GCA_018304055.1 Candidatus Pacearchaeota archaeon | reverse complement strand
TGGGGTCTGTAAGAAGAGTCGACATTATTCAAATCTTGGACAATGAGATAGGTTAACCTATCTCATTTTGTCTTTTGATTCGGAGATACTGTAAAGGATACATAATCCTTATAAACTTTATATATTTAATAGATACATGGAACAAATAAAAATAGATGCAAAAGAAATAATGACAAAACTAGCAAAGATTCAAACTGATATGGCTTATGTAAGAGAACATATTGAGGATATCACTTTGACAGAAGACGATTTAGGAGCTATTAAAGAAGCTAGAAAAGATTTGAAAGAAGGAAAAACAAGGAGATTGTAAACCTCAAATGTATTTTATAGACCTTTCTCAACATGCTCAAAAATTTCTAGATAAGCTTGACTCTCATATAAAAGAGAGGATTGAAAACACCTTAAAAAGATTAGAAAACAATCCTGTTCCGAGTGATGCCAAGTTTATTGGAAGGGAAAGCGGAGAGAAAATTTTTCGTTATAGAATAGGAGATTATCGTGCTTTATATTCTATTGATGAGAATAAGAAAATTATACTTATAATGAAAATTGATAAAAGACCCAGGGTTTATGACTGATAACTGTTTCTAGGATATCTACACACATGGAATTTGAAGGGTATTTTTTTCAGATAAAAACAATAATGGAGGTCGCACAATCCTTATAAACTTTATATATTTAATAGATACATGGAACAAATAACTTTAGAGAAATTGAATGAGAAAATTTCAAGAAGAGAATTTAACAAGATTGGGTTAGTTGGTATAGTTTCAGGAATTTCGGGGTATGGATTATTGGTAGACAAAGCTATTGCAAGAGATGATGATCCTTCAGGAACAATGGATAAAGCAGGATTAAAAATGTTTATTTGTAATTATTTATTACATGAGGATCATGATATAAAAATTGTGGGATTAGGTAATGCAAGATTTAGAGAAAATGACAGGATTACTCTAGTTACTGCAAGCAGTT
The DNA here is from genome assembly GCA_018304055.1 of Candidatus Pacearchaeota archaeon. Taxonomy (GTDB): domain Archaea; phylum Nanobdellota; class Nanobdellia; order Pacearchaeales; family GW2011-AR1; genus ARS1285. Next base: position 9,391 of record JAGVWY010000067.1, on the reverse strand, counting down.
TAATCTATAAAAAAAGAGCTTATTTTGAAATTCTTGATCCAAGTGGAAGGAGAGTTGATTATCATGGATATGATTTCAAAAAAGGGTTTTCAACGGAATATGCCTATCTCAAAACTACTGCAAATAGACTTAGAAGAGAAAGCGGAAGAGGAACTTATGCAGGCAAATACTACTTTAACAAAAAATTAAAGAAAATTATTTCCTTTGAAGTTTTATAAATGATACTAAAGCAATAAAATTTTATATAAATCTTCATTACAATCATCTTTTACAATAATCTTTATAACTCTGTTTGTTTTTTACTCTAAATGCGTTTCACATTAATAATCCCCTTAGCTCCTGAAAGAGATGCTCCGATTATAGAAGCAATAAAAAAATTAGATTATGATAAAAACAAATTTCATGTTGTTGTAGTAAAAGGAAAAAATCCTTCTGCAAATAGGAATAAAGGTGTAGAAAAAGCAAAAGGAGAATATGTTATTTTTTTAGATGATGATGCGCATATTGAAAATGATTACTTAAAAAAAGTTGATGAATTTTTAAATAAACATAATGAAATAGATGTTGTTGGAGGACCTCAACTTACTCCAAAAGATGATAGTTTTTTTGCTAAAGTTTCTGGATATGCTTTAAGCAGTGTATTTGGCGCGTGGAAACTTGCTAATAGATATACATCCAATAAAGAAAATTTAGATGCTGATGAAACCTCATTAACATCAGCAAATTTAATTTGTAAAAAAGAAGTTGTTGAAAAAATAAAATTTGATGAATCTTTATTCCCTGGAGAAGATCCGAAATTTATTTCTGATGTTAAAAATAAAGGATACAGAGTAGCTTATTCTCCAAGTTTTATTTTATATCATAAAAGAAGGCCTTCCCTTATTTCTTTATCTAAACAAATGTTTAATTATGGAAAAGTTAGGCCTAAAAAAGAACCTCTAACAACCACTTTAAAAAATCCTTTTTTCTTTGTTCCAAGTTTGTTTTTATTGTATCTGTTTTTGCTATTAATAATTATTTTAAGTAATCCCACGATCATAGGAAATGTTATTGCTAATAATCCAGAAATAGGAAATACTATAAAACTAGATGAAAATGTTATATATACGATTGAAGATGATAATTATGAATTTAACTGGAATTTTTTATTGTTTGCACCTTTATTAGTTTATATAATCTTAATATTAGTTTTTACTCTGTTTGACTCAATAAAAAATAAAGATGCAAAAGCAATTTTTATTCTCCCTCTTATTTATTCAACAATCCATATTTCTTATGGAGCAGGAATGATTTATGGATATGTCAAAAATGCTCTTTAAGTTTGCATTTTTGATCACCGATAAAATCTAAAAAAATAAACAAGGATTTTATGATTTGAAGAAGATTATTTAGATTATTCCTTAGGAACAAATTTTTTCAAAATCTCTGTTTACCTCTTTTAATAAATCATCAGTATCTCTTTTCAACTTTCCTTTTAAAATACCAAATATATCTTTTACTTTTGTTTTATTTTTTTGGTTTATTAATATTTCTAATTCAGTCCCTTCTATTATATTCTGCTCTTTAATTATTTTTGAGGGTAATATAACTTCATATGAATTTCCCCATTTCTTAACGCGAACATATGCTTTTTCCATAAGTTATACAAGTGTAACAGCCATTTAAGTTTTTCTTTAGATAAGTTAAAGATTAACACAGGCGTATTATTATTTGAGGGTAAATTTTTTACTACTCATTTTTGAAACATTTATGAAAGAAAATATTTAAAGAGAGTTTTTCAATTACTTTTATGGTAGATGGATATGAATCAGAAGTTGGCGAATATTTAGGTTGTATACCTATGGCCCTTGGAGCATTTGTATTATGTTTAGGTCTTGGTCTCGGATCTATAATAGCGTTAAATGCTGATAAACAAAAACGCCCTTCCGATATTTCTAGGATAACTTTAGAAAGAAAATTTGAGGCATATTCAGCTAATATTAACAATGATAATTATCCTGATTTAATCATGAGTAATAAAGACTATAAGGCATTTTTAGGACAAGAAAATGGAAGTTACAAGCCTTATAATTTGACTGAACAGCAAAGAAAGACTATTAAAGATGCATTATAGAGAAGATAATACATTTAATGTTCTATTAGATATCATCTAATATCTTTACTACTTTTTCCAACAATTTTTATAATAATATTTAAAAATATACAAGTATTACATGTAATATGGGAGAAAAAATTAAAAGAACAGAATATGAAAAAGAATTTGATCGAGATAAAGCGAAGAGAGCTGTAGAATTGATCCCTAAAATTCGCAAATCAAAAGTTTTTGATAAGGGGAAATCTTCTATAGAATTAATCAGAGAATGGAGAGACAAAAGAAAATAGTTGATGTTTCAGTAGTTGTAAAATGGTTTTTGCATGAAGAAAAGAGCTCTGACGCACTAAAATTAATTGATAAACATAACAAAAAGAGATAATAATGGTTGTTCCTGAAATTATTTTTTTAGAAGTATTAAATGCTCTAAGATGTCAAAAACCATAAGTCAGAGACCTATGGCATGTTTAGTTACTATGGTTTCAATTAAAAGCATTTTCAATTTTTATATTAAGATAGTAAAATGCTTTTAATTGTTTGAGCATGCTCCGAATTCCACATGCAATTTTTTACCACATGTCAAAAAACTTTTAGTTTTTTGAGCACCCCAAAAATGTTTCATATGGAGAACATTTTTGATGTGTTCTAAACATGTGGAATTCGGACATTTAAAGAAAAAAATAGAGAAATATTAGAAGAAGTAAATAAAGCGTTGTGGGATATGCAATTTGAGATTACTCCCCTTAATGAGATTATCTTAAAAAAATCTATTTCTTTATCACTTCAGTATAAGTAAACGTTATATGATTCCATATATGCAGCATTGTTACTACCTCTTCTAAAAACATTTACCCAGAAAGATTTTTAAATAGTTTTTTCATAAGCTAAGCATGGTTAAATTTGACGGTAAACACTGGACTGCAAAAAGGACAAGAGCAGGTCCTTTAAGAATTCATAGTTATGATCATGTTGCTGATATAACCAAGGAGAGACTTGGTGAGGGAGGAATTGTTGCAGTTCCTAATGCTCGTCCTGATGAATATAGGTTTGAGGAATTTCGTAGAAGTGCACGCGAATCAGGAGATATAGAGGATATTGCAGATGGAAGAGTTTTTCATGATAGAAAAAGAGATGTTTATTTTATGAAAGCACAAGAAATAAGAACACAATTAAAAGATATTCCTCTTGTTTTTCTAGTTTACAACATTTCTCTTGAAGAAAATCTTAGAGATGATGATGCTTATAGAGTTTTAGAGAGTGCACAAAACTGGAATTGTATTGTTGGTATTACAGGGCCTTCTTGTGTTGATTCCCTTGAAGAGGCAAGATTAACAAATCCGAATTTATTAGCTTCTATAGATTTTTTTGTTGGTTACAGCAGTGGTAGTGCTTTAACAGGAGCTAATATGTCATCTCTTGATTATTATAGAGAGAATATTAGAAACAAAGCTTTTACCAATCAAGTTACTTACGAGCACCATAATGTCGGAGTTATTGCAGTAAGCGGAGGTCATAGAACTCCTCATGGAATTGGAGAGTATATTTTCGGACAAACTATTGGAAGAAGTTACACAACTATAGATAGACCTTCAGATGAAAACTTTATGGAAAATTTAAGAACATCTTTACGCACTTCTCAACTTAGTCATCTAATCATGAGGCCAACAATTGCTGAAACCCTAAGGCATGCAGTTTCAATAAAAGTCATTGATAAATTTAGGAAGTGAAACTGAATACATCGTTAAAATGGAAGAAAATCTTGAGGAAACAGTGAAAAGGAATAGTTCTGGATTAATAAAAAAAATTTTCAAGGGTACTTTATGCAGTCTTCAGGGTACTTTATGCAGTCTTCCTGTGATGATTCCTATAGGAACTGGAATTATTGCAAGTTATCAAGAGAAAATAGTTAATTTTAATCCTGAATTGAATCCCCTTTCTATTGGTTTGGCGGCTGCTGGTTCTGCTTTATTGGTAGAAACTTTAGCAATATCTTCTTTCATTATGTGTTATGCATTTTCAGATTATAGAGTGAGGGATATTATAATATCAGATTATTAAAATAAACTTAAAAATTTAGAAAGTCTCAAATATTATAAACATACTGCTACGAAAAGGTCAGTATATTAAGAAAAGCAAAAAGAAAGTTTTAAAAACTAAGAAATTATTCAAACTCTATGAAAAGTCAGACACTTATAGGAGCAAAGGCGTTCCCAAACGCTGGTTATATTCACTGTTTGTAGTTGGACTTCTATTAACTTATTTCTAAAGTATTGTGGGGCGAAAGGCACAAATCTAAGTGCTGGTTGTTTTCATCAGTTCTAAATCAAATTACTTTTTCATAGGCAGTAGTAGCTCAAAGGCAGAGCGCCGGATTGTGGCTTCGGAGACGAGAGTTCAATTCTCTCTTATTGCCCTTGATGAATTGAAAGGAGGTATTTTAATATGGAATCTATAATTGTAAGAAAAATATCTCCCAAAGATGTCGAAAAGCTTTCTTCTGTCTACAAAGGAGTGTTTAGCGGTTTTCCTTGGTATGAAGAGAGAGTTTGTTCAGGAGTATCATTGCCTAATAAGAATGAAAGATGTAATGTGCAATACACATCACGTCAAGTTCCCACAGATTATCAATGGCCCTTAAATAAAACAGAAAGAACCGGAGTAGTCGGAAATGCTAATGGATTAGAATCTTGCGTATTATGTGGGAGAGATTTAATTGATTTTTATCCTACTTTTGTTAATCAAGATGACCTTATCAAAGAAGCTTTGTCTAAAGAAGGTTTTATAGGTTACTTGTTAGAAGATGGAAAGACTCCCTTTGGTTTTAGTTGGGGTTATAAAATCCCTACAGAAACAAGAACGAAATCCATAAATTTTCCTTTGATAGCTCCAATGCTTGATTCGGCAGGTATAAACTTAGAAAGAACGTTTTATGGTGCGGAATTAGGTATTGTTGAAGATAAACAAGGTTCAGGAAGAGGATTGTTAGCTTCTGCTGTAAGACTTAATGGTGCAAGGTTGCAAGATTATGAAAATTTTGTAGTTAGAACTAAAAATGAGAGGGTATTATCTATACTTCGTAGAATATTTTCAGGACAAGAAGGCAGATTGCTTTTTGTTGACCCTGAAAAAAATGCGCCATGGTATACCTGGGGGTTTGAATCTTTTGATAAAGAGAGAATTTTAAATCTTCTATCTACCGTAGAGCAGGAGTAAAATAATGAAAAGTAATATTAAGATTGTTGAAAAACAAGGCAACAGTGAAGGGAAAAAATTGGTTGTACTTGTAGGTGTGCACGGCAACGAGGTCTGCGGTGTTAAAGCCGCAGACTTTTTGCTTCCCAAACTAAAGATAGAATTTGGAAAAGTTACATTTATCTATGCGAATCTTGAGGCAATAAAACAAAATAAAAGATTTGTAGACCAAAATCTTAACAGGTGTTTTTTGAACCAACAATCATTAGATATAGAAAAAAGTTTAGAGGGAAGAACAGCTAAGGGAATTATACCTTATTTAGAGGAAGCCGATGCTCTGTTAGATATACACGCAAGTCTTACTAAAGACTCTGTTCCTTTTGTAATATGCGATGAATCAAATATAGAAACAGCCAAAATATTGGGTGCGAAAAAGATAGTCTGTAATATCGACAAATTTCACCCTGGCTCGACCGATGGCTACATGAATTTACAAAACAAACCCGGTTTTTGTTTTGAGTGCGGTTATGCAAATGACTCAAAAACTCAAACTGTTGCAGAAGGAGCAATAATTAGTTTTTTGACTTATTATGGCTGTATCGAAAGTAAAATTAATCAATCAAACAATAAATCTGAATTAATTAAAATAATTGATTCGTATAGAAATAGATATGGTTCCTTTAAGTCAAAAAGGTATTTTAAAGACTTTGAAAAGATGATAGAAAAAACATTAATTGGGTTAGATGGAAATAGAGAAGTATTTGTTGATAAGGGGCAACTTGTTTTATTTGTTAGAGATAGAGAAAAAATTAACGAGGAATGTTTCTTAGTTGGGGAAGAAGTCTAATATAGTGCTATTTTTAGAGCAACATATTATAAAAATATCTCTTAAAAACTTAATTATCTTTTAATGAGGCTGTTGTTAACATCATTAAAAAATATACCAAAATAAAGTTTCATAAAAGACAATCGGATGAAGAAAATTATTGGAGAAAATAATGACTTATCAAAATAGAGAAGATGTAATGGATTATGAATTTATAAGAAATCTTAAACAAATAGATAGAAGAACAGTTAGGGCATACAAAAAACTTCATAGATTAAATCCTCATCATACTCTATTAAGATTCGCAAGAATTACTAAAAAAGGTTCTTGGATTTTCAAAAAAGAAGAAATTGATGTAGTTCCAGAATATTATAAAGAATTTCTAGAGAAGTATCAAATTAAAGATGAGAGGAGTGATTATTACGCTACTCTGCCAATGAGTAATTATGCATCTGATTTAGAGAGAGCAGTTGCAGAGGCTATACATGAATAAAAAAATTCTCATGATATGTTAATAATATTATTAAAAGAGCTCAAAACTTAACAATAGTTAAATTTTTAAAGAATATTTCATTATTAAATATTATGATAAAAAAGCAGGTATATTTAAATAATAGGGGGAAATTATTATAACATGAAAGTTTTAGTTGGATTTCCGCCTACGCAAAGTCCATTAGGAACGCCTCTTCTTAGTCAGAATAGACAATTTCAATATTTTGAAAAGCCAACATTTCTTTATCCTGTTGTTTTAGGAACAGCTGCAACTATGGCTAAAAAAGCAGGTCATGAGGTCATATGGGAAGATGCAATAGCTCAAAATATGGACTGGAGAGCATATGATGAAATGCTTTCACGAGAGAAACCAGATATTTTTTTATTTGAAACAAAAGCACCTGTGGTTAAAAAACACTGGGAAGCAATCAACCATATCAAAAATAAATTTCCAAATATAAAAATAGTTATTTGTGGTGACCATGTTAGTTATCTTCCTGGAGAGACATTAGAAAATAGCGAGGTAGATTATGTTATTAACGGAGGATATTTTGATTTTGCTTTTATGGAATTAGTTGAATGGTTAGATGGAAATAAAGAAACAAAAGTTCCTAATGGAATTTGGCACAGAAACAAAAAAAATGAAATTGTTGAGAATGGTAGATATTTCTTAAAAAATAATTTAGATGATGCTCCTTTTCCAGACAGGAAGTTAACTAAATATATGGATTATCAAGATGAGTTTAATTTGAAAGGAAGACCTCAGTTTTATATCATGTCAGCTAGAGATTGTGCATGGGGAAAGTGCACCTTTTGTTTTCATCCAGAAATGGATGTAGTAACAGAAGAGGGAATTAAACTAATAAAAGATATAAAAGTTGGTGAAGAAGTCTTAACTCATGATGGTAGTTATGGAAAGACTGATTTTGTGTTTGAAAGAGAATATAATGGAGAGATGATTCATATAACTACTAATAATACTAAAGAAATCATATGCACTCCTAATCATAAGTTATTTGTTCTTCGAGAAGAAAATAAACAATTAGTTCGAGCAGAAAACTTAAGAGTAAGTGATATATTAGTTGGCCCTGCAATCCAGAATACCCAATTATTGTTAAATAAAGGAAATGGAAGTATCCAATTGATTAAACCACTTTTAAAAAGCGGAGATTCTTATTTTAAGATTATAGATATATCTAAAGAAGAGTATCATGGACTAGTATACAATTTATCTGTTCCTGGAAATAGAACCTATGTATGCAATTTAATTTCAGTAAGCAACTGCGTCTGGGACCATGCTTTATATCCTAAAGGTTCTTATAAACAACGCTCGCCTGAAAATACGTTTGAAGAAGTAAAGCATTTAGTTGATGATTTAGGAGCAAGAGAAATATTTGATGATGCTGGAACAATTCCTCCTGGTTTATGGTTGAAGAAATTCTGCGAAATCATGATTAGTTCGGGTTATAATAAAAAAGTAATGTATTCATGCAATATGAGATTTGGATGGGTTGATGCTGATATGTATAAACTAATGAAAAAAGCAGGTTTTAGATTGTTAAAATTTGGACTTGAATCGGGATGCCAGAAAACAATTGATAAATTAGACAAAGGAACTGATGTTAATAAAGTTCATCAACACTGCAAAGACGCAAAAGATGCAGGACTCACCGTTCATATAACTATGATGGTAGGTTATCCTTGGGAAACAAAAGAAGATGCAATGAAAACTTTTAATTTAGCTAAAGATTTAATGCATAAAGGACTTGTGGATATTCATCAATCAACAGTTGTAATGCCTTATCCAGGAACACCTTTATATGAAGAAGCTGCTAGAGAAGGATGGCTTAGATTTGAAAAAACAGATTATGAAAAGTTAGCTATGGATCAACCAGCCATGAAAACAATTAATATGACTCCTGAAGAAGTTCAAGGGATATGCAAACTAAATTATAAAATTTATCTTCATCCTAAATATGTTTGGCAACATGCAAAAAGTAGAATAAAAAGTTGGGAAGATGTTAAATATACTTGGGAAGGTTTTACTGCTGTAATAGGACATATAAAAGATTTCAGTAGAAAACCTGAATTGCAAAGAGATAAAAGTGAGTTATTATCCAAAGAACAAGTAGCGAGAATGAATGCTAATTTGCATAATCCTAGACAGGATTTAGTTGCAATTAAACCAGGAGCCACTGAACCTATTCCATATAGGCATATTGAGGAAGTTAAAGTGGAGATGCCATTGCAGATCGTGAGATGAAATAAGATTTGAGACGAGAATTTATAATGAACACATAAAAATTCATTGCATTATTCTATTTCTAAAACAATTCTTTTATTGTCTGGAACAGAAACAAGAATTTCTTCTCCTGATTTTAAATTTAAACTTTTAACAATATCTTGATTAAAATACATACCGAGTCTATCTTTTGACAATTTAATTATTTTTTGTTTTATTTTTAAAGGAGACTCTTTAGATTTTATTTCCTTTATAACTTTCATAATACTTTCTGGTTCAAAACTAAAATAATCACAATTTAGACATTGATAACTTATTGCAGGCGTTTCCACATCCTCTATATCCACATTAACTTTCTTTAATTCTTTTCCACAATTTGGGCATGTCAGAGATTTTTTAAATTTCTGATGCTTATCTACATTAGATTCTGGAAGTTTCATTTTATATGTTAGTATATAAAGTATAAAGGGTTAGCCTTTTTAGGTGCTAACCCTCTGTGTTGTTATTCAAGCAACACAGATAATTACAGCAAAAGAGAAGAATAAAA
>JAGVWY010000041.1 GCA_018304055.1 Candidatus Pacearchaeota archaeon | reverse complement strand
AGATATTGGGGTCTGTAAGAAGAGTCGACATTATTCAAATCTTGGACAATGAGATAGGTTAACCTATCTCATTTTGTCTTTTGATTCGGAGATACTGACAAGTGCCAATACATTTATACGTCCTCTTTCTTCATAATTATCCATTTTTAATTATCATAAGCAAATTTCTTATTTAATTTTATTCTTTTTCTTCATCAATAACACCTTTCTCCCCTATGTAAAATATACATTCATTATCTGGAAGATTAGGAGAATCAATAAGCTTTGCAACTCTTGAACTTTTTTTGCCTCTGCGAAGATACAGTCTATACGTACTAGCGTGCCCAACTATATTCCCCCCAATAGCAGTTGTAGGATCTCCGAACATCATTGCAGGATTTGCCATTACCTGATTTGTAACATAAACTCCGAGATTATACTGTTCAGCTATTCTCATTAGATTATGTAGATATCTATTTAATTTCTGTTGCCTATCTGCTAGTTGCCCTCTTCCAGAATACTCTGCTCTAAAGTGAGCAGTTAAAGAGTCAACAATAACTAATTTTATCGGCTCTCCGTTATTTATCAGCTCACCAATTTTATCCACTAATAACATCTGATGATCAGAATTAAATACTCTAGCCACTAAAATATTCTTTAAAACACTCTCTTCATTTAATCCTTTAGCTTTAGCCATTTGCTTAATTCTTTCAGGTCTAAAAGTTCCTTCACTATCAATGTAAACAGCTTTTCCTTCAGCTCCTCCTTGTTCAACAGGCAATTGAACATTAACAGCAAGGCTTAATCCAACTTGGGTTTTCCCACTACCATAAGCTCCAAACGCCTCGGTAATTGCTTTTGTTTCTAAACCCTTCCCTCCTAATAATTTATCTAATTCTTTACTACCAGTGGAGATATAAGAAACTTCTTTCCTTTTTTCAGCGAACTCTAATCCGTCCTGAAAACCAAGATTCATCATTTTTCTCGCAGCTTGAATTGCTTTTCTTGAAACACTCTCTCCTAACCCAGAAATCTCGCTTAATTCTTTAGGCCCTAGAACTGCTATTCCCATTAAATCATATATCCCAGCTGCCTCTAATTTCTCAACAGCAGCAGGCCCTATTCCAGGGAGGTCAGAAACTTTCGTTTCTTTCTCATTTTTTTCCTTTTTTTTTGAATCAGTCATATCATCTAAATTAAAACCAGCTTATTTTTAAGCATTGCCTAAATGGGTTATATAGGTTATAGTTTTTAAAACATAAAAAGGCTAAGAAACAACAAAAAATCAACCAATATCATTGTCAAAAATAAAACTTGCTCAACTCTTCCTCCTGATTTTATCGGACCCTTACATTCAACTTTAATAGGCCAAAAAGCCTGCACTCCTTCTTTGGTAAATGAATCGCATAGTAAATGTATGCTATATCCAAGAAAAAATCCAAGACTTGCTTTAGGCCAAAAAAAACTTATAATTAAGGAAATAACAAGAGCTATGGTAAAACTATGAATTACTCCTTTATGTTCAGAAAAAAATTTCAAAGGATGGTTGTCAGAGTCTAAAGCTTTTCTGTGTAAATCAGGAATAATGGTTGCTACTAAAATCATAATTACAAAAAGAATCTTATTCTGAATATGTTCGAGAAAAAGTAATATCAAAAATACAGCAATAACCAAATGGGTTCTTAGTAACATTTATACCTCCTTATTCTTTTTAATAAAAGTATAAAGAATTTAAAAAACTATTTGTTGTTACCGCTGACTTCTTTCTTGTCTTTTCTTTCATAGAATAAACCGAAAGAACCTCCAGCAACTAAAATAAAAGGAACGTATAAAGGAATTTCGTGGGGTCCTCGAACCTTAGGTTCATAATCCCAAAAGCTTATCGACGCTGAAATTCGGGGAGCACTGAACTATGTGTTTTTGGGAGCGTTTAACTGGCTATTTTCAAGATAAAAATGGGGGCACTTAACCAAATCATTGAAGTATTAATCACTTTGTTTTGATAACATTATAATGGAGAAATTTTTAAAGGAGGTTCAGTAAATATCTATATGATAAAAATAGTTGATTGTGGAAGTCAATTAACACAAAATATCGCAAGAAGGATTAGAGAGTTAGGAGTTTATACTGAGATAATTCCGTTTAATACTTCTATTGAAAGAATTAAAGAGCAAGACCTTGAGGGCATTGTTATTTCCGGCGGACAGTTTAGTGTTTATGATAAGGGTTCTCCGACATATTCAAAAGAAGTTTTAAATTTAGGGGTTCCGATCTTAGGAATTTGTTATGGACAGCAATCAATTGCTCATTTACTTGGGGGGAAAGTAAGCCCCGCTCAAAGTAGAGAGTATGGAGAAACAAAAGTAAAAAGAACTGATGAAAGCCAGTTATTCCATAAAGTCTCAAGTGATTTCAAAGTATGGATGAGTCATGGAGATGTCGTTGAACAACTGCCTGAAGGTTTTGAAACTATTGCAGTTTCTGAAAATAATCATGTTGCTGCTATGCAAATGAAAGAAAGAAATATTTATTCAGTTCAATTTCACCCAGAAGTCGACCACACTGAAAATGGCAGAGTCATTCTGGATAATTTTTTAGGAATTTGTAATGCTCAAAGAACTTGGGACCCTACGAAAGAATATGATAAAATTGTTGGAGGACTGAGGGAAAAATTAAAAGGAAAAGTAGCTATTGGAGGAATTAGTGGAGGAGTAGATTCTTCAACAGTATCAGTTTTAGTAAATCAAGTAATAGGTAAAAATTATTATCCTATTTTTGTTGATAACGGGTTGCTGAGATTAAACGAGGCTGTAAGAGTAGAGGAGAGCTTAAAAGGATTTAATCTTGGTATAAAGTATATTGATGCTTCAAGAAGATTTTTAGAGAAGTTACAAGGAGTTGAAGACCCTGATGAAAAAAGAAAAATTATTGGACATGAATTTATCGCTGTTTTTGAAGAAGAAGCAAGAAAAATTCAAGGGGCAATCTATTTAATTCAAGGAACTTTATATCCTGATGTAATTGAGAGTGTTCCTGTTTATGGTTCTTCCTCAAAGATAAAAAGACATCATAATGTTGGGGGTTTGCCTGAGAAAATGGGATTGGAAGTTGTAGAACCATTTAGAAGTCTCTTTAAAGACGAAGTCAGAAAAATTGCAGAACAGAAACTAGGAATGCCAAATCACATTGTATGGAGACATCCTTTTCCGGGTCCGGGATTAGCAGTTAGAATAATTGGAGATGTAAACGAAGAAAAGCTGAGAATAGTTAGAGAAGCCGATGATATTTTCATTAGTGAACTTATGAAGAGAGGATTATATTATGAAATTAGTCAGGCATTTGCTGGACTTTTGGGAGGCAGAGCAGTAGGTGTTATGGGTGATGCTGGAACCTACGAAGGAATTGTTGGATTAAGAGCAGTTGTTACAAATGACTTTATGACTGCAGATTGGTATCGTTTTAAAGATACAGATATCGGTCCTATTGTCAATAGAATAATAAATGAAGTTAGAGGTGTAAACAGAGTTTTGTATGACAAAAGTCAAAAACCTCCTTCAACAATTGAGTGGGAATAATTGTTAACAATTTTAAAGTTAGGTCTGGAGAGCACTCAACTGCCTAATTTTGCAGAGTTTAACTTTATCTAATTTCAACCCCTAACTTTTTAAGTCAATTTTTCTTATCGTCGACAAATTACTAAATTTTAGCAGAAGAACATTAACCTAGTGTTAATCATCCTGTGGGGGCGTTCAGTATGAAATAAAAGCACGAATCTTCACAATTAGTCATGCTTAATTTCCTTTTATACTCTTCCAAGCGACTTTTATATTTCTTTATTATCCCTAAATCTTTATCATTTATTCCCAATAAACTAAGCTTATGTTCTAAAGCAGTAATAAGACTTTTGTCTATCTCTTTAATATGATATCTTGCTAATATCTCATCTTTTTCAATTATGTCCTTATCTAACCTCTCGAAATGTTCTTCTATTTCTTTCTTTAAGCTTTCAATTCCTTTCTCTAATCTCTTATCTCTTTTTACCATGCTTTAAACCTTGCATTCTTCTTTTAATTTCATTTATCAATGAGATCGCCTCATTAACCGATATAACCTTCTTCGTTTTTAAGTCATTCTTAACTCTAAGATAAGCATTATAAGACTCTTCGCTTGCGATTCTTTTTATTAAACTTATAAACTCTTTACTATATGGTTTTTTAGCATTCCTTAAGCATTCAATTAAATACGTTTCTCTTAATCTTAAGACTATAGAATATAGAGTTTCATCTGGAACCTTTTCCCCCGATTCTCTGTCTATTTCTATCATTTTTTCATTTATTTTAGTCATTGATTTTATCCTATCAAGATGCTTTTTTATCGAAATACCTTGGATTTTATTTTTCCAGTACTTTAAAAAATCTTCATTTAAAATTGCCTTGGCTTCATTAATTAAAGATGCTAAATAAAGATTTTTTGCAATAGCATTCTCAAATTTATCTTTTGAGATAGAAATTATTTCATATTTTCCTATTTTTATTTGTTTGTCAACACTATCCGTTATAATTAATACATCAATATCGCTTGATTCGGTTTCCTCTCCTCGAGCATAACTTCCAGCTAAAAAAATTCCAATTGTGTTCTTTAACAAATCCTTTTTATCCAAAATCTCAAGTATCTCCTGTGAAATGGACTTATCAATAAGCTTAATCGCTACTTTCTTGTCTTTCCACTCAATTGGAAGAATAACTCCTGCGGAATTGCCAAATTTGAATGCCTGTTTTATTATCTCACTTTTCATGTCTATACATGTATAAACATATTTATAAACCTTGCGGATATTAATTTTCCAATTCCTCAATAAGTTTATCTATATCAATCTCTTGGATATTATTAACTATAAAATCATGAGTGTTAAAATAATTATTTCTTCGTACATTTCCAGTTATAAGTACCTCTTTACCAAGAAGTTCATTCTTTTTTATTGAAAATAACTCTTGATTATCTAATTCTTCTTTGCTTATTATTTTATAAAGATCTTCTTCGAATAATGTTGAGCGAATAGAATCACTTCCGTCATCAATAACTAGGCTTAACAAAACCCTTTTTTCACTAATAACTTTTCCATGTTCTTGACATTCTCTATCTTCACTTGTCTTTTTTTTACATTCAGGGCATATTTCAAAAAATTTTGGCTCGAAAACCTGCACAATAAAAGCTCGTGTACAAACACTGTCATTAGTATTAAACTCTACAATAGGTTTACTAATAACTGGCTTTTCTAAAACAATCTTATCTATTAACTTATCAGAAAGTTTTATTTCAGAAAAACTGCCTAAATGAAGTTCTCCATTTCGTAGCCCTGCATTAGTTATTTCAACAACATTCCCTTCTTTAATAACTTTATTTTCAATTACATCTATATGGTTCTCATCCCATAATACTGTTCGAATATTGCTGGTCTCATCTGCTAGTATAAAACTTCCTATTCTGCCGCTTCTACCATTCTTGTTATATTCTCTTATAGGGAATAATTTAATGACTTTTCCTATAAGATTAATTTTCCTCATGCCAACAACTATTTGTGAAATTTTAATAAATTGTCTTTCAAAACTAATATTTAATTCAGCAGCTACGACCTGTGCAGCTCCCTCCTTACTTATTAATCCAGATAATTTCGCCTGTTTCGCAGCTATTTTTCTCTCTATCTCATCTGTAGATAACCCAGAATGTTCAGATATTAACCCAACTAATTGATGATAATTGTCCATTTTTTGTTTAGTGATTAATTTTGTTTAGTGATTAAAAATGGACAATTAGAAACTTCAGAAATTTTCAATTTCTGAGGCCTCAAAAATCAAAGATTTTTGAAGTTTTTAATTTCTTTATTATCCTTTTTCACCTTTTTACAGAGAACTTTGCATAAATCCAATTTCCGAAGGAAATTTGGCAAAGTTCTTCTTAGAGAATTTTGAAAAATTTAATTAACAAAATTCTCTATAGATTATTAACAAAAAATTATTTATAAGAATTGTGGTTGTAAAAATAATAAATGATATAAACCTTCTACTTCTTGTATTGGTGCATTAGAGGGTGTTAAAACTCCTAAAAAAATTTAATTCTTTTTCTTTAATTCTTTCTTAATTAATTCAGACAGCCATTCAGAAACATCTATCTTTTGTCTTATGCAGTGGATTTTAACCTCTTGCCATAAGTCCTCATCTATCACCAAACTTGTTTTCTTTTTAGCCATATAAAGATATACCAATAAGGGTATTTAAATATATATGTATTAAAGTATATATGTAATGTAGTATAGAAATATTTATATACCACTATACCTATATACTTATATGAAAAACAAAGAAATAATGTGTCCAAAGTGTAAAAGTAAAGAGATTAAGAAAGATGGAAAGAGAAAAACAGAAAATAGAGGCAAGGTTCAAAGGTATAAATGTAAATCTTGTTCAAATAGATTTATTATAGACCCATTCGCAAGAATGAGGAATACTCCTCAAAAGATAACCTGTGCTTTAGATTTATTCTTTAGAGGTTTATCTACTCGTGGAGTTCAAGAACATTTTAAGGCGTTCTTTCCACATAATTTTGACCACAGCACAATATTAAGATGGATTAGAAAATACTCTATTCAAATTTCAAAATATACTGATAAACTAAATATTCAATCTGGTTCTTACATAGAAGTCGATGAGATGGAATATCATAGAAGATTAAGTCATAAAAAAGGCAGTAAAGGAATAGATAAAAATTGGAGTATAAACGCTATTGATGTCAAGACAAGATTTCTTCTTAACTCTCATTATGCGAAATTCAGAAACAAAAAAGAATTAAGATGTGTCTTGAATGAAGTAAAAAACAAAACACAAGACAGAGTAAAAATTGTTACAACAGATGGATTAACAACTTACACTAATTTAGTTAAGAAAACTTGGGGTTATGATAACACAATAGGAAAATATAAAATTCGGCATAAAGTTGTAACAGCAAGTAAAGGTGAAGGATTTAATATTTTGGTTGAAAGAATACACAATTCAATAAGACAAAGAACTAATAGTTTTAGAGGACTGCATGGCTCAATTAATTCTGCTTATAGTTTAATGAAAGGAATTGAAATATATTACAACTTCATAAAAAAGCATGAAGCATTAAACTACAAAACTCCTTCGGAATTAGCAATACCAAAATTAAAATTTGAAACTCCTAATAGATGGTTAGAGTTGATTGAATGGAGTAGGAAATGAGAAAAGAAAACTATTTAAAGTCGAAATTCGTCTTATCAAAAAGAAACATGGTTAAAAATAATTTCCCTTTAGAAAGTTCAACAAGAATTAAAATAGATAATTGGTTAAAAGAATTAGGTTGGGAAATTAATGATGAATCCCCTAATTGTAATGTTTACACAGAAAGAACAAAAACTACAGAACAAAAAAATAAGCTAAAGGGAAAATTTCCAGATTATGTTTTGTATAAAAGTGGAACTGATAATCCCATAGCAATTATAGAGGCAAAACGAAAGGGGGAGTCAATAGATAAAGCGTTAAATCAAGCAATAGAATTTTATGCTAAACCTCTTGAGATAGATATAGTTTTTGCAGTTAATGGAACCTTTGTTAGAGCTTTTTCTATAAAAGAACAGAAAGTTTTATCAGTAGATGGGGAACATTTAAGAGAACTTGTTTCAGAGAAAAAATTATTGAGGTTTATTAATGAGGGGGGAGATATAAAAGAGATAACTGAGAAAGTAAAACATTCAAGAGAAGAATTAATTAAAATATTTAAATGGGCTAATGATTTATTAAGGAAAGAGGGGCTTAGAGTTCTTGATAGATTTGTTCAATTCGCAAACATTCTTTTTATTAAAATTATAAGTGAAATAGAACAAGAAAGAGAGGAAAGAGGAGAAAAAAGGCAATTAGATAAATCTTTATGTTGGGAAAGCTTTTCAGACATGTTAAATGCTAAAGCTATGTTAAATTATATTAATAATACTGTTCTTTCTGAAGGTTTCGCCAAAAAGTATAATCATACTGACGATATATTTCAAGAACGATTAAAAATAAGAAATCCAGAAACAGTAAAGGCAATAGTAAGCAAATTGTCCAAACTTACTTTATTAAATACAGAATCAGAAATAAAGGGAGATGCTTTTGAATATTTTTTGAAAAATTTAGCTTCTGGAAATGATTTAGGAGAGTATTTTACTCCAAGACATATAGTTAAATTAATGGTTAATTTAATTAGTCCTCGTTATGGAGAGAATGTTTACGACCCTTGTTGTGGAACTGGTGGTTTTTTAATTGAAGCGTTTAGACATTTAAAAAAAGGGTGTAATTTTGAAGACCCCAAAATAATGAAAACACTTAAAGAAGAATCTGTATGGGGAGTAGAACTAACAGATACTTATAAAATTGCTAAAATGAATATGATTATTACGGGCGATGGGCACAATAATATCTTTCAAAGAGATTGTTTATCTCCAGAATCAAAAATAGAGAAAAAGTATGATATTATATTAACCAATCCACCATATAGTCAAGAAACAGATTTTGGGGGGTTCTATCCTGTTCCAACTAAACAAGCAGATTGCGTATTTCTTCAACATATAGTTCTCGCTTTAAAAGAAAATGGAAGATGTGGCATAATTGTTCCTGATGGATTTCTTTCAGAATTTAAACAAAATGCCTTTAAAAATACAAGAAAATGGTTTTTAGGTAAATGTAATTTGGAAGCTGTAATTTCTCTTCCAACAGGAGTTTTTTATCCTTATGCTGGTGCTAAGACAAGTATTCTTATTTTTCAAAAAGGCAAATCCACTAAAAAAGTCTGGTTTTATGAAATAAATAATGATGGTTTTGAGTTATCAATTCATAGGAGACCTTTAAAGGGAAAAAATGATATTGATGATTTATTAGAAAATTGGGGAGATAAAGGTATTGGGAAAAATAGTTTCTTTGTAGATATAAAAGAAATTGCAGAAAATAATTATAAGTTGATTTTATCAGATTACAAAAAGTTTAACATTAAATTTAAGGAATATGAAGACCCAGAAAAAACAATAGAAACTTTAAATAAAATAAATAAAGAAATTAAGAGAAAGTTAAATGAGATTAATAAATTAATAAAAGGAAAGACAGAAAAAATAGAAGTGAAAAAATATAAATTAAAAGATATATGTAAGATAGCTACTGGTGGAACTCCCTCTACTTTTAAGCGAGAATATTGGGAAGGGGGAACTATTGCTTGGGTTCGTTCAGGAGAATTAAGAGATAGTAGAATAAACAATTCAGAGAAGAAAATAACTGAATTAGGATTAAAAGAAAGTAATGCTAAGTTATTTCCTAAGAATACTGTATTGATAGCTTTAACAGGAGCAACTACAGGAAAAACAGCTATTTTAGATATTGAAGCTTCTACCAATCAATCTGTAACAGGAATTTATCCTTCTGAAAGATTTATTCCAGAATATTTATGGTATTATTTAAGATTAAATTACGAAAAAATAAAAAGTATGTCTTATGGAAGGGCACAACAACATATAAGACAAGGAGTAGTGGAAAATTTTGAAATTAAACTTCCAGATTTAAACACCCAAAGGAAGATGGTTAAAATACTCAAAGAAATTGAACAATTAAAAGAAGAGAGTAAAATGTTAAAAGAAAAGATTGATAATTTATTTAGTGGATTATTAATAAAAAAGATAACCCTTTAATTTTTTCTCATCTAAAACACCCGTTAATGCACCAGAGAATCTACTTCTAAAACTTTAAATATCCCATTCTCAATTTCATACAATGGGAACAGCACTTTTAAAAATAAAAATAATGCCAGAATCTCTTAATGTAAACCTTGAAAATCTGGGGAAAAAAGCAAAAAAAGCAATAGAATCTGAACAAGGAAAAAATGTTAGATTTGAAAAAGAACCCGTAGCCTTTGGCCTTGTTGCACTAATAGCAGGATTTGCAATTGACGAATCTCTATCTACAGATATTTTTGAAGAAAAGTTAAGAAAAATAAAAGAAGTCAGTTCAGTAGACATAATAGACTTTAGGCGAGCAATTGGATGATGCATAATAAAAAAATAAATAATATCTATTAAACCTTCTTAGATATTACCATTATATTTATAACTTTAGTTTTCATATCAAATACATGCCATTTTCACCTGAAGAAGCAGAAGAAATTAAAAAAGAACTAATAGAGCAAGTAAAAAAAATTCCGAATGCAGACCACGAGCAAATAATAAATTACATAGAAAAATTAGAGCCTGAAAGTTTAGAGGATTTTATCAAAAAAAATAAGATTCAATTAGAAGAAGCCTCACAACATCCTGAAAAACCTATTTTTCAATCTATTGTAGAAAACCAAATCCCTTCATATAAAATTGATGAAAATAAAAAAGCTCTTGCTATTTTAGAAATAGCTCCATTTTCAAAAGGACATGCTTTAATAATACCAAAACAAAAAACCTCGATAGAGAAGATTTCAAAATCAGCATTTTCTTTAGCTCAAAAAATATCTAAGAAAATAAAAAAGAAACTTAAGCCGTTAGATATAAAGATGGAAACATTTTCTTTACAGGATTATCCTGCTATAAACATAATTCCGATTTACAAAGATACACCTTTAAAAAAAGAAAAGGCGAAAGAAGAAGACTTAAAAGAGTTACAGAGAAAACTTCAACTTAAAAAAAGAACTACAAAAAAAATATCTATTAAAAAAGATAACGTTAAAGAAATGCCTGATAAAATACCGGAATTTTACTAAAATGTATGAACCAACAAAGCCCTATAAAAAACAAATTCTAGAAATAATTGAACAGACTTGGGAAACTCCATATGTTTCAGTAAAAAAGGACAGAGAAGATATATATCCAACAATAACTAGAAAGTTTGTAGGAATAGAGGTGGATCATACAGATGGTATAGGCACAAAAGGAGTTTATCATTTGAGTCAAAGAACGTTTAGAAATGCAGCATTAGATGCTTTAGCTATGAATCTTAATGATCTTGCTTTAAGCAGAGCAATTCCCTACAAACTGCAAAATCATATAATAATTCCAGAAGATGATAAATCAGCTATCATTGAGATTATTGCAGCATTAACAGAAGAATGCAAAAAAAGACAAATAGCTATAACTGGAGGAGAAACCTCTATCCAAAATACTACACATGGATTAGACATAAGTCTTACAGTTTCTGGATTAATAAAAAAGTATAAGCCTAGTTCACTCCCTCCAGGAGATATTTTAATTGGATTTAAAAGTTCAGGCTTACATTCAAATGGATTTACTAAAGTAAGAGAAATTTTTGGAGATGAATATAGAGATGAATTTGTTGAGCCAACAAAAATTTATTCAGATACTATATCTTGTTTAGAAGAGATAGTTAATATTCATGGCATGATGCATATTACTGGAGGAGGATTTACAAAATTAAAAGATATAACAAGTAACCACATAATTATTAGTAAACCAAAGTTATTACAACCACACAAAATTTTTTATGAACTCTATGAAAAAGGGGTTCCAGATGATGAAATGTATAAAACATTTAATTGCGGGATAGGTTTTATAATAGCAGTTTCAGCAGAAGACGCGAATAAAATAACTCAAGATAAAGATAGTGAGGTTATAGGACAAGTAATTCCAGGAAATGGAAAGATAACAATTGAATCATCATTCAGCGATAAAGAAGTTGTTTTCTAAAACCATCCTAGCTTCATACTAATAATAATTATTCCAAGAAAACCAATTAAAAATCCAGGAGTAAAAGGAATGCCCTGTTTAACCCAGATTTTTCTTCTATATTTTTCTTTTATTAATCTTAAATCATTTTTAGAAACTCCTTCCCATGTAGCTTTTATTTTTTTTCCATTAACAAAAATATCTTCATAAAGCCATTCTCCTTCAGTTAGTTCACTAGGAGATAAAGCTTTTACTAAACAACTTTCTTCAATGGACTTTGCAAAAATAAATAATAAAGGGAATAGTAAAAAAACAACCCCTAAATAAATGATATTGTTTATAAAATAACTTACAAAAACCCATAAAACTAAAAATAATAAACTTATAACAAAAAAAGATCTGTAAATAATAAATTGTTTTCTAAATTCTTTAATAAATCTGTTCCAATTGTATGCTATTAAAATGAAAGAAAATAAAAAAACATATGCAGCTCCTCCAAATAAAAATAAGGCAATAAAACTTCCAAACAATTTTAAATTAATAATCCAGTTATAACTTAAAGGCATTATGCTTCCTAAAGCTATCAATAATTTAGCATCTCCTCCTGCAAATATTCGTGAATAATAAAAAAGATTTCCAAGGATTAAAAAGACAACTAATCCCAAAATACCATTAATAAAAAACCAGTAACTTCCATTTATAGAAACAGCAAGCCTATAAGTTAGAGCAATTCCTATTAATGAAAAATTCCAAATGTTATCAACTTCTCTTCTCCTCAAATCCTGAAATACAGCTCCAAGAATCCAGACAACAGCTATTATAATTAAAAATAAATTTTCCTGTGTCAAAATCATTTTATATTCCTCTTTTAGAGAACTTTGCGTGAATCCAATTTCCTAAGGAAATCTAGCAAAGTTTTTCTTAGAGAATTTTGTTACTCCTATTTTTTCAAAATCCTCTTTACTATTAAAAACAAACATAAGTAATTTATAAATTTGTGGGATGTTTCTGTCCCACAGTGTATTTTGATGCATTTGTAAAACGTACGCTAATGTAAGAAATTAATTATTCATTGATGTAACTTTTAGAATAATTGGAGTTACTATTGTTCCCAAAACATCAAGAATAGCAAAAACTCCCAAAATTCGATAATAAAACTCAAAATCTAAGTCAAACCCTGAAAGAACTAATATTATTAGTATAATAGCGACTACAGAAATAAATAATAGAGTTAATACCAGAGATATATTGACGATTGTCTTTTCAGATTTTATTAATAACAAAAGAGAGCTATGTGCAATCGAGACAGAAAGAATAACTAAGATGATTATTATCTTTATATTGCCAAAATTAAGAATCTCCCAAATAGCAACGGTGGTAATTAAGAAGCCTAAAACTGCAATAATCATTCCTAGAGAGGAAAAGACAACATATTTGTGCTTGTCATATAAAGCAGAGCTACAGAGAGCGGTTAAACTAAAACCTCCAATAGTTAATGTTGTTAAGAAAATTTTTCGTTCTATTTCTCCGAAATCTCCTATAAGAAAGAGTATAATACCTATCAACGCACTTAAACTCAAAGAAATAATCATAGTTATCAAAAATACTTTCTTGAAACTTACATTCTCTTCCATGAATTAAAGCAACAAAATTTAGTTAATAAATCTTTGCAATAAAAGGTGTAATAAAAAATGTAACAACTTTTATCCTAAAAAGTGTAATCCATTAGGTTATAAAATTACCGAACCAGTAAAAATTAAAAATTTTTAAAAAATTCAATAAATCAGCGGAAAATGAATTATAATTGAATTATTGATATTTTTCTTATTTCTTAGAAACAGCGTCGTAAATTATAACAAGGTTTAAAAAGTGCGGATATCTTTAGATATCTATAGGTATTTTAAAATATAAGGTAATTTAACGATTAAAAATGTCAAAATTAGATAAAGAATCTGAAAAAATAATACTGACTATCCCAAAAAAACTTTTCAATAGACTTAAAGAAGAAAAAAACAGATTTTCTTATCAGAGCGTTCAAAGTATAATTCTTGAGGCATTAAGAGAAAGATATTACAAGAAAAAAACAGAAGGAAAAAGCAGAAGAGGAAGGCCTCCTGAATTAGATTTATTTAAAGCTGCTTCAAGAAAAAGTCCTAACTGAAGTTAAATCTAACACACAATTTCACAATCTAAATAAATA
Organism: Candidatus Pacearchaeota archaeon; assembly: GCA_018304055.1. Taxonomy (GTDB): domain Archaea; phylum Nanobdellota; class Nanobdellia; order Pacearchaeales; family GW2011-AR1; genus ARS1285. Next base: position 7,508 of record JAGVWY010000041.1, on the reverse strand, counting down.
TTATTTTTCAATTCATTGCAAGTAGTTTCTCTTTTCTTACCCTCTTCAATTACATCTCTCTTTAAGGTGCAATAATCATACTCATTCTTAACATCACAGGCAGTAGTACATGCTTGAATAACTGCTTGAACATTATCTTTTCCTCCTGAATAACCAGTTATTTTATTCCAAAAATTTTCCCAGCCAATACTAAATCCATAAAGCAAAGCAATTAAAACTAAAATTCCCAAAACAATTGCAATTAATGTGCTTACAGCAAGTTCCAAACCTCTTTTATTCATAGAATTAATAAATAACAATAACTTATAAATGTATCACCAACAAACAGCAAGTTATTTAAGTTAATAACTATTAAGTATAAAATGGAAAGTAAAGCACAAATTGATGTTTTAAATTTAATAGCAGGCATCACCATAATTGTAGGAGGAATATTTATATTATTCTCTAAAGCAAATGGAGGGTTAATTATTGTAGGGATTGGAACACTCATCAAAGCAGTTGAAATTGCAATAAAGCAGGGGATATAAAATGGTAAACTCTCATATAATTGTAGGATTAGCAATAATAATACTTAACGCTATCCCTCTAATACTAAGAAAACCCGGATTTTTATTACTAACAGGAATAATTTCTTTTATATTAGCATTTCTGTTGGTTATTGGAATTGTATAACGTACTTCAGCTAACGTTTTACTCTCTCTCTTTCCTTTCCTTACTTCTCACAATTTTCCCACCGCCTTTCTTATATCTATGATAACGAGCTTTAGCTCTTTTATCTCCTTTTGTTTTTCTTCTTTCAGGCATTGCGTATTCCATGATATATATTCATAAAAAGAATTAGTTTTACACTATTAAATACTTTACGACTCTCCAAAAAAACAACTAAGAAGTTTCTGCTTGCTAACCTTGATATTAAGGTTGAGGCAATGGCACAGGTTGTTCTTGAGCTGGAACTTGGTCACATGCAAGAGTTGAGCAAGGCTCTAATCCAGTAAGTAAACTAGGATCTTCTAACTGTTTACATGTATATGGTTCATTATTTTTAGGATCATTTTTATCATCATTAAATACAATTTTTCTCTGTTTCGTGCAATAATCAAAACTTGCTTGAGTAGAACATGCTAATTGACAGCTCGTCACATGATCTTGTACATTAATTTTTCCTCCACCAATATTAATTAGTTTACTAAAAAAATTTCCCCAACCAACTGTGAATCCATATATAAGAATAACAATAAGAAATACGACAAGAACAATTGCTGCCAAAGTGCCTAAAAGACTAATCTCTGCTCTTTTCTTATCCATTCTTTTCCTCTTTTCCATTTTCTTACTAATTGTTTATTATTTAAAAACCTTTTCAAATCTCTTTTCATAAACATAAACTGTTTTTATATCAGACCATTCTTCTTTTATACTAATAGTAAGATGTAATATTAAAGTATTCTCATTAATATCAATATTTTCTTCATTAACAGACTCTAACTGCTGTAATTCTTCAACAAAATAATTTCCATTTTCATCTTTATAGTTCTTTAATGTATTTTTAGAATTTTCTAAAAAAGCTTGTTCGCTAGAAGTTATTTCAAAATCTTTAAAAGAATTCTCAAAAATATCATTTAAATAAAAATCAACTAAATCTTTTTTTCCATAAATTTTATCTATATTAGTATGAAGATCAATAATTTCATTAATTTCATTATTTAAAGAATAAAAATAAAATAAACTTAACCCGCTTAAAACTAATGAAGATAGAGTTAATAATAAAATAGATAAGGAAACTGCTTTTTTGTTCAATTTTAAATTTTTATATTCTCTCATGGTTAATTTAGATTAATTTATAATGCATTAATATACAATCTCCCAATTAAACATAAATCTCCATCATAATCAATGTAACTCATGTTGTATCCTGAAGAATTCCGAATAATAAATGCTTTTCGTATTGGATTGCAACTTATTGATTGATCACTACAATCTCCTTTTTCAAGACATAAATCTCCGCTTGTATTAATGAAGGCAACATGATTATCTGTCGCATTTGCAATAATAAAACTATTATTTCCTGGATTATTGCATGTTCCTCCTGAAAAACAGCTCCCTTTTAAGACAATGTTTCCTTGATTGCCAAGCCAGGCAACAGTATTACCTGAATTATCTTTGATAGAATATTTAAATGAATCATTAGCAGAAGATAAAGTAAACGCTAAATATTTATTTATAGTTAAATTAACAGATTGGGAGGGGCTATCAAAACCAGATTTTGTTACATTAATTGTGTAATTTGTGTAGTATACTTTATTTCCTCCATTAATGATATATTCAATTAATTCTTTTTTATTTATTTCTCCTGTAGAATTCGTTAATTCTGAAAATTGCTGATTATAAGTACGATTAAATCCAGATACATTTGCTTGCGATATATCGCTTCCATTGGTAGCATTCACTTTAACATTCAAATACCATTTTCTTGTAAAATTACCACTAACAAATTCATCTATATAGGTTACATTTAAGAAGGTGTTATTTGTACCTGAAAGAATTTCCACATCATTTTCATTAGATGCGGAAATATTTGAGTCTTTAATGAAATTATGGGAAGAATCTATTATACGAATCCCATGGGCAGTCCCAGATGTAATAATAGAATCTTCTTGTAATATGTTCGAATCTGTGGAAGATGGGCCTGATGCCTCAATAAATATCCCATAAGATGTAAAACCATATGCCCTTATAGAATTATTTGTTATATTTGTGCCAGTAGAATCCCCACCATTTACTCCATGCACATAAACGCCGAATTCCAAATTCCTATATGTAGTGATAACATTATCCTCTACTAAATTATTGCCAGAATTTTCTTTTATTTGTGCCTGCAAATAAATCCCATAACCTCTTTGGTTATAGCTAATAACTTCATTATTACTTATTATCGAATCACTTGTATTCCTTAATTCAATAGCATGATTCCTGACATCAGTATTATTAGCTCCTTTAATAACCAATGTGCTATTGGCAATTTTGTTATATTTACTATTAACAAAATATATCCCTCTATTATCAGTTAAAGTTTTATTATTCATTCTTATCTCAATATTATTTATAGTAATATTATTATATCCTATGGTATATATTCCGTGTCCTTTAGAATTCTCAGCGTAATGAACAACATTATTCATTCCTTCTAAGGTAATATTATGTGCGGTGATATTAAAACAAGTTGCTTGCGACTGAACATCTTTTTGAAGATAATAGATAGTATTCTCTTTATCAAGAATTGAGCAATACTTAAGGTTTGTTATTTCCTCCACCATCACAAAAATATCTGATCCACTTACAGAAATATTGTCGTTATAACTAACATAAAAAGTGAAATTATAAGTTCCATTAACGTTATCTGTAAAATTATTTATCCTCCATACATTTGAGGATATATTTGTTAGATTGTAGCTGTAAACAGTACCGTTAGGGTTTGTTATATTTAAAGTGACTAAGGATACATTTTCAGGCATTGTTAAACTAACATTTATTGAAACATTTTTTCCGAATTCCTGTTCCTCTAAAGAAAGGATATCAATAATTCTTGTAGTAACATTTCCTATATTCAATTCATATGTATGCGTTTCTCCAATATACCCTTGAGAATCTCCACATCGTATCGCCCAATTATAATTATCGTTTACTAATACCTTAGTAAAATTCATAATTTCATCTTGAACAATTGGTGTTGAATTAGTTAGATTTCTAACTCCATTAATGAATAAAGAACAATTAGTTATGGTCGAATTTAAAACAAAAGTCCTATACATAAAAGTAACATTATTTGTTTGTAGTCTTGTTTCATTCGTTGGAAAAATTAATTCTATATTAGGATCTGGTTGAATACTAAAACTAGAATTGCTAATCGCCTCAGAAGTTTTAACTCCATCTGTCGCTAATACTTTTACTTTATAATTTGAACCATTTTTCAGAAAACTATTTTCAATAGTTAAATTTGTCTGATTAATGTCTAAAGCCAATGTTGTGTAATTCAGTCCACCATCATCACTGATTAAAATAGCATATGTTAGATTATCATTATCAATATCACTTGCATTCCATCCCACAGTAAAAGTATTATTAAAAAATTTGTTTGTAAAATCAGTTGTAAATGATACGTTTGGATAATTATTCGAGACATTTTTTTCAGCAAGAATCGTTGTTGAGTTTTGAAGTATTATTTTAGTAACGCTGTTGTTGAAAGGAAGGAGGATAGCAAAGGCAGTAACATTTGTATCTTCGTCTTCTCCACCAATATTTTCAATTCTAAAAATAGGCTCAAATTTATGAGTGTAATATGTTGAAGCCCCAGATTTAATTATCACTGAATAATTTCCGTTCGGATCAGATTCATTAAGGACAGATGTTTCATTTAAAGTGTAAAAAGAATTGAATATAATAGTACCGTTTTTATCAATTAAACCAGAGACTAAAATAATCATATTACTTTGTTCTATGTCCTCGCTCGCTGAAAATTTATTTAAAAGATAGTTATAAGAATCTTTACTCACCCATCTTAAATCTTCATTACCCGATGGCCCCATAAAATTTCGCATCTGAATAATCTCAGTAGAATTTGTATTATTTAACCAAGGTACTAATCTTTCAAATGTTTCAGTTGGACACCCATAAGGGTATATTAAGCATTCGCCGTCTAAATTACCGTTATCAGGATTGGAATCTCCATTGGGACAAGAAAATAATGGAATATTATCTTGTTTTTGCCAGGTACTATTCAAATATTCCTCACAAAGACCTAAAGGGAATCCTATGGTATGTGCTAATTCATGTGCGGACCCATGTCTAAATGAATCCTCTACTATACCTGTTTTTAATAAAGAGAGTGAATATCCCTTGATAGTATCGTTACGTTGAGAAAACCAACCTTCTTGTACAATTCCCATTATTCTCTTATAATCTTTACCTTCTAATCTCCCCATTGAATATAATCTTAATAATAAAATGAGTTTCTCAATTTGATTTAATTTTCCTCCTACATTCGAACTAAAATTTATATTTGATGAAACTATGGGTATAAATTTATCCTTCGCCAGAGGATAAGTTGAATTTATAAAGTCTATATTTTCTTTAGATGAACTGATGAAATTAGATATATTATTGGAAGTATAATCCACAGCTATAAAGTTTATTTTTAATTCTGCAGTATCTCTAATGTTAATCTGAATGCTCATATTATTATTAGATAAATCAGAGTCCGTTGCGGAGAAAATTAAATTAATGTTGAACAAAATAATAACTAAAATTAAAGTAATTCTAAAACTATTAAGATTTTTTAAAATCATTTTCTTAATTCCTCTTTCATTTTTAAATAAAAATGAACTATCAATGTTGATAATAGATAATAATAAAAAATTAAAATTATTAAACCAATCACTAAATAAATAATTGTTAATTTCTCATTAAAAAAATTTGATTTTTCTAAAAAAGTTAATCCTACAATTAAGGGATATATTGGTATTTTTGTTATTTGTGTTGGTGTTGGCATTATAACATCTCCAATTGTCTCATACTTCCCAAACGGGGGAATACCTATCATCCCAAGAAAAAGACTAAATAAAAAAAGAAAGGTTAATATAAAAATTGCTTTTTTCTCATTGATTCTTTTAAAATTTGTAATAATACATCCCATAAAAAAACCAACAAAAACAAAAAATACAACAGTCATTAGAAACGATGAAATATAAACTGCATTTGTAAAATTAATAGTTACCGTTGATGTTGCTATAAAAACGGCATAACCAGGAGTAAAGACAATGAATAATAATCTTAAAAAATAATTTTCTGAAGAATATAAATCAGTAATAATAAGGAATGATGCAATTAACCCATATAATCCTCCTATTATCGCCCAACTAAGAGTATATTTATTTTTCCAAAAACTTTCTTTCTTTTCTGATACTATTCTTTCTCTTCTCATTTTACACCACACTCACATTGGCAATTATTGTTCTGCTCCCTGTATTTAATGGAACAAAATCAAAATCAAAACTTACGTTAGTTCCTGGATGAACTGATTTTGTTTGATTTTCTCCACTTGAAACATTTAGTTGAACTCCATCAAAAGTAATATTTACTCTGCCAGAAGCATTATTCAATCCATAATTAGTTACAACTACTCTAATTATTCCTCGTTTTCCTTTAACTAAATCAACATCTTTTATAACTTGAACAGGGATTATGTCAACCACTGCTAAGTCTGTACTAACTCCAGCTCCTCCACATATCCCTCCAGAACACATTCCATTAATACAATCACTATTTTCATCACATGCAAGACCGTCATTCAATCTTGCTTGACAAGTACTGTCACATCGCAAGGAATCGCATTGCAAATCATTATTATTAAAACAAGTTTTTCCATTATCTCCAGTGGTACATATTTTATTTCCAGAAGTTCCAATGCAATTATAACCTCCATTATTATTCCAGCATTCGGAACTGTTCGTGCAAGAAACATATTCTTTCAGGCGGCAAAATTCTCTGGGGTCAATTAATACACCATCAACTTGTCGTGCAATTGGTGTTAAATCAGCATCACAAACATAATTATCATTTCCTAACTGACTGCTACAGGTTAATGATTCTGATAAACTTAAATCTAACCATCCTCCACCACCACAACTATTTCTATAGATTGATGATAACGAATTATAATTATCAGATCCATCACCACAATTAAAAGTAAATTCTAATCTTTCTCCATCACAATTTTGTGAAATACATTCAGAATCCGTTTTACAAGCATTTCCTTCTTCATTACTATCTTTAATTGCACAAGGATCAGAAAGGATTGTTCTTCCCGTAATATCGTCAATTTCATCTCTATTAATTGCACAACCATAATAAGTATTATAAATAAAGGAGCAAGATTTTGAATCATAATTTATCCATTTTGAACGTCCAGTTTGTCTATCATAATATCTTCCTCTAACATAAAAGGAATCATCTCCTTCACGAGGACAATAATACTGTCTTTTTTCAATTACACTATAAAATTGATCAAATGCTAAATTAGCAGAAGGTGCACTTGATGAATCACAATCATCATACAACTGAGCCTGAACAAAATCTCCATGGTCATTAAAAGTAATAATAGGATTCAAAAAAATAGTTTCGAAATCTATAGTCATATTAGAAGTGGACAGGTTTATATCCCATAAGGAAATGCATTGATCTCTACTCGTAGAACTATCATAAGTACATTTATCCATATAAAAACCAATATTATCAGAGTAACTATTCGTACCTCCAAATTTATCCCAATTAAAACAAACTAAATCAGGATCAAGAGAATAATCTATGTCTTTAGCCTGTATTGAAAAAGAATATCCCTCAAAAATAACATGATCTTCATTACTACTATCATCAAAATTATAATTATCACGTATATTTACAGATATAGATTGAGAAGAGACAAAAAATAAAAAAAATAAAATTAAAACTGTTATACA
>JAGVWY010000058.1 GCA_018304055.1 Candidatus Pacearchaeota archaeon | reverse complement strand
CTAAATAATTGAGCAAAATCATTTAGGTTTTCCGAATATATCAAATGACAAAATTGCTCAATTTATTAAGTCATTTGCTATATCTTGGAGATACGAGATTGTCGGAGCAATTGCTTTTATTCTTGCTGGGATATCTTATATTACAATACTCTTGATTACCTCACTTAAAACAGGATTTGAATGGTATTATTTATTATGGGCTGCGCAGATTTCAGGAATTGCTTTTCTTATAGGTGTTTTATTTTTGGTTGGTTGGAAAAAAAGAAAAAATTAGCTCGTTATAGTTCGTAAGAACCGAGGCTACGAAAATTAGAATAATTTTTGCAGCTGCGTTAACTATATAAAGATTTTTATATATCATTTAAATAAGTAATCTATGGAAGAGGTGTTATTCTTTATTTTTGCATTTTTATCAACAATTATAGGAACTATTGCTGGATTTGGCTCTTCAACAATTCTCTTGCCTCTTTCTTTACTTTTTTTTGATTTTAAAACTGCTCTTGTTCTAGTTGCATTTTTTCATCTTTTTGGCAATGTTGGTAGGGTAGTTTTTTTTAGACATGGTTTGGATAAAAGATTGATTTTACTTTTTGGTATTCCGAGTGTTATTCTTGCTTTTATAGGAGCATTGTTAGTTAATTATATTAATCAAAACTTCTTAAAATTAATTTTAGGTATTTTCCTACTAATTTTTTCTATCACAAGCCTTGCGAAACCAAAAATTAATTTTAAACCTTCTAAGAAAAATGCAATCATTGGAGGAAGTTTGTCCGGTTTTTTTGCTGGATTAATTGGAACTGCTGGCGTGTTAAGGGGGGCGTTTCTTACCTCTTTTAATCTAAGGAAAAAAGCCTATATTGCAACAGCGTCATTAATAGCTATTGGGATAGATTTAACGCGAATACCAATATATGTTGGAAGTGGGTTTTTAAATTCTAATTTTTACTATTATCTGCCTATCCTTTTTTTAGTTGCTTTTGTTGGTTCTTACACAGGCAGAAAAATTGTTGATAAAATTCCTCAAAAAAATTTTAAAAAATTTGTTCTTATCATGATAGCAATTATTAGTTTGAAATTTATTTATGAAGGATTAGTTTTTTAAATTGAATATCCTATATTAAACAGTAAAATGTTAGAATCATACATTACTAATGATTATATAAGGGCAATAGTTATTTTAGTTGGCCTATTGATAATATTTAGAATTATTGTTTCAGTTCTAAAAAGAATAATCCTGAAAATTGTAAATAAAACAAAAACAGACATTGACAATGTTATTATTAAAAAATCTTCTCTCCCTATAACATTAATCCTGTTATTTATAAGTGTACAGATTGCGATGAATGAGCTTACCTTATCTCAAGAAATTCAGGATTTAATTTCAAAAGTAATGAATTCTTTTATTATTATATTAATTGGTTATGTTACCTATGTTGTTCTCAACGTATTTTTCATCGAGGTATGGAAATCAGTAGTAAAAAGAGCGAACAGAAAAACTATAGAAAGCCTTACTAATCTTATGCAAGGTATTTTTGAGATAATCATCGTCATCCTAGTTATTTTATATGTTCTATACTACTGGGGTGTGCAGATAACTCCGCTATTAGCTGGTTTAGGGATTGTTGGCCTTGCTGTTGCACTTGCATTGCAACCGACTCTAAATAATATTTTCTCAGGAATTGCAATGATTCTTGATGATTCTGTGCGAGTAGGAGATTTAGTGTACATAGATGCGAATACAAAGGGAAAAATTTTGAAAATAGGATTAAGAAGCACTAAAATTAATACATTCGATAATGAAGTTATTATTGTTCCAAACAGTAAACTTGCTGACAGTATGATACAAAATGTTGCGCTTCCAGAACCTAAATCAAGGGTTGTGATTCCTTTTTCTGTTGCATATGGCAGCAATATAAACAAAGTAAAAGAAATTGTTTTAAAAGAAATAAAATCTATCACAAAAGTATGCAGTGATCCTGAACCTTTTGTTCGGTTTATTGAGATGGGAACTTCATCACTTAATTTTAAAGCATATTTTTATGTTGAGAGTTATGATGACCGATTTCCTACTATTGATGAAGCAAACACAAAGATTTATAATGCTTTAAGAAAGAATAAGATAGAGATTCCTTTTCCTCAAATGGATGTTCATTTAAAAAAAGAATGAGAATATTTAAGATTATTAAATAATGTCTGTTTATATCTGTATGACAAAACAAAATCCTCTTACTGAATTAATTGAAGAGTTGTTCAGTAGCACTTCAGTAGAAAAAAGATGTCCTTATATTCAGAAAGATGAAAAAGGACCTTACTGCAGTAAAGGTTTAACAGAGAGTCAAGAAATATCACAAAAAAGAAGAATGGTTTGCGATCATTTTTCGTTGCAGTTATGGTGCCTGGATTATTCTAGATATGATCTATGTATTTTTTATCAAGGAGAGAAAATTGATTAAAATATTTAAGATAATATTTTTCTTAAAGGTTCAAGTGCAATTTCTGACCATGAGTCTACTCTAATAGTACTGTTTTGTTTTGCCATCCTACAAATTTCTTCTAGTTCGCTTAAAGATTTCCATCCACTTTCTTCTATTTCTCCGTCTCTTGGAGATATATCTGAATTATCAGTCTTAATAAAATAGAGAAAGCCAAAATGAACACTTCCTACTTCGTTAGAATCATCATTAATATAACCTGCTAATTCAGGTTTGTGATTTCTAATAGTTGTTTCCTCACTAAGTTCTCTATCTCTGCTTTTTTCTATTATTGTAATTGCATCTTTATTTTCTTCTTCATCTATTTTTTCAACATGTCCTCCTACTCCCCAGCACCAATTTCCTGCCAGACGCGATTCGTGATACTTATCTTGCTCAGAAGCTCTTTTAAAAGCAAATACTTTTCTTCTATCCATATTAACTATAACTGAATAAGCAATAGGTTGTTTATAAGAAGGATTTGACTCTGCTTCTAAAAGTTTTTTTCCGTAATTTTTTGGACTGCCTCTTTTCATCCATTCTACATAAGCATTAATTTCTGGTGTAAAATCATATATATTTGATGACAGAAATCCTTGAGGAGAGTCTTCTTTAGATGAAACCCCGAATAACTTTTTCCTTAGAATGACCATAATTATTTGCTCTTCTTTTGCCATATTTTTATTATTCCATTATTGTTTAAAAATATATAGGGAATAGATTTGCATTAACAGAAAAATGTTATTGAGATGATAAATAACATTGAAATTATAAAAGTTTAAAAAATAAACAAACTAAGAAAATATATGCGCCATTAGTTTAGTGGTAGAACGTGACATTGCCAATGTTAAGACGCGAGTTCGATTCTCGCATGGCGCATGTAATGGCTGGATGCCATTAATCATGCGTGATATCGAAAATATAGATATGACGCTGATAAGTTTCGATTCCGGGCTTTTTCAATTAGACAATCTAAAGTAGAAAAAATAAAAGATAACTAACTGAAAAAGCGAGAGCATTGCGCACGTATAGAATTGAAATTTACCTTTTCTTCAATTGTTTCTACCAATAATATCCAAAATCAGTTTCTCCTACCATTTCATATATCTCAAAATCTATAGAATATTGTGGATGATTAGTAAATTTACGAGGATGACTCATGACCTCAAGATTCCAGCCTCTTTTTCTCATGTTTTCAGTGTCTTCATCAACAAGTTCAACGATGCCGCTCTTTACGTTCCTAGGTATATTTCTTCTCATGCATTTATGAGCTATTTGAAGGTTATTAAATAAAGGGATAGTTATCTTGCCATCTCTTTCCCTAAGAACCAATAAAGGAATCCACCTTTCTTTGTGACATTCTTTTTTAAAATCCCGCAACGTTAGATTTCCGTCATTATATATAATTGCATATGTATCATTTACCATTTTTCCAACTTCTTTAGATTTTAACAATCCTATATTTCTCTTTGCTTTCTCTTATTACAATTTTATCTCCTTTATTCATAACATAAGTTTTTTCATTATTGTCAACTGAAACTTCAGCTGTATTTCTTATAAGTTTAAAAACTGCTTTAAGATTTTTTCCTTTGATTGGTTTAATTTTCTGTGTTGGATTATTGAAAGCAATTCCAATACCTTTTTTGAATTTTTTACGAGTAATTGAATGAAAATATCCTGTTGAACCTAAGGCTGTTGAAGCAACAATGCCATCTCCTATAATTTCCTCTGGTAGTTTGAAAAACATTTTTTTATTTACCTTTACTTTAAATCGTATGGCATGATAAGGTTCATTGTTTCTTATTACAATATCATTCATTCCAATTAATCTTATTGACTTGTTTTTCTTTTTTATGATTCCTTCAATTTTGTTATTTTCAGTTATTGAGAATTTATCTAAAAGAAGTTTATCAATTATGTTTTTTAATTTTAACCTGTTGCATAACAAGCAAAGGCTTTTATCCCTCACAGGAAGTTTAGGTATTCCTGGATAAAGTCTTTCTGCAATAAATAAAGAACCATCTCCACCAAAACTAAGAACAATGTCTGGATATTTATCATTTAATTCATAATTTAATTCCTTAATAATTCTTTTTAATTTTTCTACCTCTTTTTTTTGTTTTCCAATAACATAGATTTTCATTTTTATTGCTCAAATTTTCATTTTATTTTTCAGCTGGAATAAAAATATTAGGGTCATCTATTTCTAAATGCCAGTCAAGTCCATCTTTTTTTATGAGATTAAAAGCTTTTTCCGGGAGTTTTCCTTTTTTATATATCTGTAAATGAGACGTTTTCTTTTTTATCTGCTCAACTATTCTCCATTGTTCTAAAACTTCATCAGAGCGAATAAACAATAAAGGATTTCCTTTCATAACTTCTTTCAACAATTTTTTATAGGCATCTGATCCTCCTGGAAAAATACACTCATGACAGTAACTCATTTTTACTGATATAATATCATCATTAAAAGGATTTCGTGAATTTAATCTTAGATAAAATCCTTCATTTGGAAATATCTGCAAATTAAGATAATTTGGTTCATAATAACATTTTTTATCAAGCATAAGACATTCAGAATGCTTGAATTCGACATAAATGGTTGTTAATTTATCTTTTAACTGTTTTCCGTGAATAACATATATAGGAATACCTTTCCAGTTTTTCATATTAACAAAAATTTTTAATGCTGCTAGAGTTTCGGTTTTTGAGTTTCTATCCACTTTTGACTCATTCTTATATCTTTCATACTGCCCGAGAACAACTTCTTCTATCTTAATATTTTTTAAAATTTTTATTTTATGGTTCCTTAAATATTCTCCAGATAATTTTTCTGGTGCATCCACTGTTGTCAATGCCAAAAGTTGAACGACATGACTTTGTACGAAATCTTTAACAGCTCCAAACTTATCGTAGTATTCTCCTCTTCCCTCTATGCCATAATTTTCCGTGGAGATTATTTGTATATGGCTAATGTTATCCTTATTCCAAATAGACTTTAGGATTTTATTTGTAAATCGAAGAGTAATGATATCTTGAACAATATCTTTTCCTAAGTAATGGTCTATTCTGAATATTTCATTTTCAGAAAAAACGTTTCTTAAAACCGTATTTAATTTTTTAGCTGATGCAAGATTATTTCCAAATGGTTTTTCTAAAATTATCCTGTTGAAACCTTTATTTTTATTAAGCCCGTATTTTTTAATATTACTAATAATTGGTTCATAAAATTCTGGTGAAACAGACAAATAAAAAACTCTATTTTTTATGTTATATTTTTCTTCTATTTCTTTTATGAAAGTAACTAGATCTTCATACCTTTTTGTATCATTGAAATAGAGCGAGAAATAGTTAAAATTCTTTTTTAACTCATCAAATGAATCTTTTTCAAAATTTTTAATGTAAGATTTTGATTCATTCAAAATTTCTCCTGTAGTAATATTTCTTCGCGCAATCCCTAGAATTCTGCAATTTTTTATATCTTTATCTTTTAATAATTCATAAATGGCTGGAACAATTCTTTTTTTGGATAAATCTCCTGTTATTCCAAATAAAATGATAAGACAGTTTTCCATTTCAACT
>JAGVWY010000057.1 GCA_018304055.1 Candidatus Pacearchaeota archaeon | reverse complement strand
ATTCGTTTGGCGTTTGTGATATCTGTCTTATATGTGGCAATTCGTTCTCTATATCTTTTCTTGAAGCATCACAATCAAAAAATGCGTATGCTTTACCTGCCTTTGCAGATTTCCTTGCATTATAGTCTTCTCTACTAGGATGAACTACATTACCTTGTCTGTCAACAAAGGACATATCTCTTGGAAGTTCTCTTTTGTTTGCCATATTTTATATAAACATAACAACTATTTAAATCTTTCTATTTGCTACTACTTTATAATAACGTTATTATATCTTTTGTTTTGCATTACTCTAAAGAATTGCTCATTAAAGTTAATTTATTACAGGAAAAGTAAACACCCTACTTTAATTATTTTTCGATATGCAACGTTTGGGTTGGAAATGCAAATTCTATTCCTTCTTTTTCAAATGCTTCTTTGATTCCTAAATTAATTTCTTCCTGAATGTCCATGTATTTGTTATAGTCTGACGTTTCTACATAATAGACTACTTCGTAGTTTAATGAAAAGTTTCCGAATTCTTTGAAGTGGACTCTGTCGAATGTTGCGTCTTTTGTTTTGACGATTATATTTTTTACTATTTTATTAATTTTTTTCATTTTACTTGAAGGTGTATCATATGTCACTCCGAAAGAGAAGGCGATTCTTCTTCTTTGCATTTTTTTGTAATTATTAACTCTTGAATTAGTCAGTTCTGAATTTGATATTACTAATTCCTGACCTTGTAATGTAGTTATTCTTGTGGTTTTTATTCCTATTTTATTTACAACACCCATGTCGCTTCCGACGATTATAAAGTCCCCTTCCTTGAAAGGCTTGTCGAAGTAAATTGCGAATGCTGCAAATAAATCTGCCAAAACTGACTGTAAAGCAATTGCAATTGCGATTCCACCAACGCCTAAAGAAGCAATTAATGGAGTTATCTCTATACCCATATTAGATAAGAAAGTTAGCAGGATCAGTACCCAAATCACTATCTTAAAAATTGTTCCGAAGACTTTTATCATTGAAGTATTTTGCGCGTTATCTGACTTTTTTCTTTTTTCTATCTGTGCATTTGTCAGATGATCAACTACTCTAGATAATCCCTGCCCTATGTAAAATGCTATAAAGATTGTCAGGATTACCAGAAGAATTTTCTCTACTGCAAGTATAATTGTTAACCTTTTTGTTGCTATATAAAATGCGACATAAGCATAGAACTGCCAATGAATTGCGTTTATAAAATCAATTATTATGTCGTCCCAAGTTATTTTTGTTTTCGCGGCTTGTTTCTTTAGATAAGCAATTATCAAAGAATCAAATATTTTAAAAATGAAAAAAAGAACTACAAAAATTCCGAGTGCTATCAAGTAATCTTGACCTGTATTGTTCCAGTAAGTGCTAGATATGAATGTATTAAAAGATACCATTTATTGTTAGAGGTTTTTTTGTTTTATAAAATTTGTGATTTTAGTGCTATGTTGCATGATTGAGCCATAAGAAAATCACAACTAACTTTTGCATAGTTAATTGTTCTCAACGTATTTTTTAAAATTGTCTAAAATTGCCTGCCAACCAGTTCTCTGCAATTCTTCTGAATAAACTTTTTCAGGTTCAAAAATTTCAGTAACCTTAATTCCATTTTGAAGTTTAGTAAATTCTATTCTTACGTGCCTACTATCATCGATATTAAATTCTATTAATTCATGTTTTTTTAAATTTGTATAAACACCTGTAAAATCAAATCTCGAACTTTTATCTTTAGCAGACATAACAGTTTTAAACTTTCCTCCAACAAGTAAGTTATTTTCTGCATAAGGAGCTTCCCAATCATCTATTGCATAGTACCAATTTACAATATGTTTTGGTTCTGTCCACATTTCCCAGACTTTCTCTATAGGTGCATTTATTACATTTTCTACTATTATTGTCTTTATAATAGGTTGATTTTCTTTTGGATAACTATCATCAAACTGCAAGAGTAGTAAATGAATATTCCTTAAAATGAATAGAGAATTAGAAGGAAAGCCTGAAGATATGAAAAAATTAGCTGAATCTTTGAATGAAGTATCAGTTTAATTTCATTCTTCTTTATCTCTTTTCTTTCCTCTCCAAAAATTTTAAAATAGGCTCGCTGTTTACTTCTGAAACAGCAATATCATTATTAACAGTATAGTATTTGTAGGAAATATCTTCATTTAATACTGCTTCTTGTCTCAGAGGATTTTGAGATATATAATCTGATTCCCTATGTAATATAGATGAACCTACCATTCCTGTAAAAAAAGATATAGATGCTACGCAGAATAATGCGAGATTAAAATATTTATCTTGTTTCATCAAATTTTTTATTAAAGAGGATATTTAAAGATTTATATTTTTTATTTGTTTCTTTTCACACAAAAAAACTTCCTATAAATAATGCTCCTGATAAAATTATTGTGATTGAGTAAACAGTTTTATCCCATTCATACACTTTCCATCCATCAAAAGGAGGGAAAGGAATCATGTTGAATAATGCCAGAAGAGCATTAATTTTGAATCCATAGGTAAAAAATATTTTGGTAAGAGCCATATTTTGATCGAGCATAAAAAATAATGGAATTAAAAATGCAAAAGCGAGGATAATATTGGCTACTGGCCCTGCTAAAGAAATCTTACCATTTTTTTCTTTTGTTGTATGCCCCTGTATGAGGACTGCGCCAGGCGCTGCAATAATAAATCCTAAAAATGATAATACAATAGTAAGAAATAACATAGAGTAATTTGCCCGAAATTCTGCCCAAAGATGATATTTTTGTGCAACAACTTTATGCATTAATTCATGAAGAAGAAAACCAATGCCGGCAGTTAACAGGGAAATGATAAAAGATGTAAAGAATATGGTTATATTCCTAAAACCTCCTAAAAGCACGGCAAACGCTATTGAAAGCAAAATCCACGCTAAAAATAAATCTTTTATTTCTTCTTGTGAAAATCTCATGTTTATATATTTTAATAAAGTTAACTATAAAAACCCTTAGGAATTGTGATAAAAATGGAGTCTTTACGTGAGACACCACGAACATTAGTGAAAGCAGGAGTATATTATGGTTCACTAGAAGAGACTGTAAGAAAATATTCAGAACACTTACACCCTATTAGTGAAGCTGGAATTAAATTTGATACACCTTTAGACAATAAAATTTATAATAAAGATTTTCTTAAATAAATATGGAAAAAGATGTAATTGAATTAATTGACGAACTTAAAAAATATGACAACCCAAAAGGTTACAAATTAGAATTCAGAGAAGTTCAAAAAAAACTTGAGCCAGTTATTAAAGAACTATCAAATAGGGGGAATGAAGCACTTGATTTATTGCATGAATTATTAAAAAATGAAGAAACATGGAGTTGTGTTTTTGCTTTAGAAATTCTCAGAAATATTAAAAATGAAAAATCAATTACTCCATTGATTAATTATATTGTTAAAACCGAGAATGGAGATTATGGAGATTATGGAGAAGATGCAATGTTTGCGTTAACAGCTATTGGAGAGCCTGCGATTTCTCCCTTAATAGAAGAGATTAAAAGACAATTTGAAAAAAAGATATTCTATATTTTTCTTACAGGAGCTCTGACAGAAATAAAAAACGAAGAAGTTTACAAATTCATGAAGGAAATAACAGAGGATTATATAAAAAATGAAGAAAAATATGATGAGTGGTTTCATATAGATATTTTCACTTCTGATTTCCCAAAACAAGAAAAGAAAGAAATTTTACCTCTTCTTTATGAGTTGATTAATTTTGATAGGATATCCAAATATGAGAAAATAGAAATAAAAAATACTATAGAAATGATTGAAGATCCTATAGGTTATGAACAAAAACTTAAAAAAGATATTGAAAATTTAAGGCCCTTTGCAGAAATGTTTATGCAAGAAGAACCTTCATCTAATAAAAAAATAGATCAGGAAGAATTTGAAAAAAGAATGTGGACTCATGAAGTTGATTTAGAAATACAATTTAAATGCCAAGTCTGTAATAAAAAACAAAATATCAACCCAGGCATTATAAAAATATTAGGCGACAAAAACTCGGATTTTGATTTTGAAAATGAAATAATGTGTAAATTTTGTTTTAGTAACAATATTAAACTAACAATTCAAGGAGGCAGAGATATTATGTTTCAAACTATAGGAACAATGATGGGAAATAGAACAGGAGTTGTATCTGCAAATAGTGAAGTATTTGTTGAAAATAAACCTATCCTTTTTAAGAACTCTTATGATTATATTTTAAAAAGAATTAAACAAGATCCAGAGAATAGTGGGCTTTATTTAAGGGCAGGTAATATAGCAAGAAATTTTAACAAGTATCATGAAGCAATTAAATATTATGAAAAAGCAATAGATTTAAATCCTAAATTAATTGCCGCATATTTAAATTTAGTAGGAATATACGAGTTTAGGCATAAATATTATAAGATTAAGGACGCAAAGGTTAGTGCTGTTTATTATCTTAATGAAATGATGAATCTGTTTAGAACCCAAAAATTTGATACTCTAACTATTCTAGACAGTAATATGGTTCTTCAATTTATTGGAGAAAAATCAGAATCTCTTGGAGTTAATTTTCCAGATTTAGTAAAAATTCCATTAAAGCATGAAAAGAAAATAGGAAGAAATGATCCTTGCCCTTGTGGTAGTGGAAAAAAGTTTAAAAAATGTTGCATAGATAAATAATAATTACTGTTGTAATGTATCCAAATCATTTTAATAATATATCAACTTGTTTAATTTATGAAATGGTTCATAATTATATTAATAATCTTAATTATAATAGGTGGACTTTTTGTCATAAATAAAAATATTTTAAATAAAAATGATGAAACTAAAATAAATAATAATGGAGGTGAAAATGAGAATAAAATGGAAATAAAAAGTATTTTTAAAAATGGAGAAAAAATTCCGGAAAAATATACAGCTGATGGAGAAGATGTTAATCCTAGTTTAGAAATCTCTAGTATTCCTAACAATGCTCGAAGTCTTGTTTTAATTATAGATGATCCAGATGCTCCAGTAGGAACTTGGGTTCACTGGGTTGTATGGAATATTCCTGCAAATATTAATAAGATTGAAGAAAATTCTATTCCAGAAAATTCAGTTCAAGGAAAAAATAGTTGGAATAATAATGAATATGGTGGACCTTCTCCACCGAGTGGAACTCACAGATATTTTTTTAAGCTATATGCTCTTGACAATACACTTTCTCTCGATCAAAGCGCAGACAAAAAAGCAGTTGAGAATGCAATGAAAGGACATATTCTTGCTAAAACAGAATTAATGGGAGTTTATAGTAGATAATTTTAATCTTTCATAGAGATTAAGAGAAGTTTTGAGAATATAAAACTTTTTAAGAGTTTAATAATTAACTTTAATATGTCTTCAGTAAACATTGATAAATTAGTTAAAAAAATTTGGGATTACCATCGTGTTAATCATAAACTTGAGAAAGCTGACGCGATTCTTGTTCTTTGTAGCAATGATTTAAGAGTTGCGGATTATGCTACAAAATTATTTTTAGATGGTTTTGCTCCAATTATTATTTTTTCAGGAGGAATTGCTCATAAAGGAGAATTAATAGAAACACCATGGAAAAAGTCTGAAGCAGAAATGTTTGCAGAAAGAGCAATTCAGTTAGGTGTTCCAAAAGAACAAGTTAATGCCCTAACGGGCAACTCCGTTAGGTAAATTAATCCAAGAGCTAATCTTCGACATATCTTTAGGAGGAGGTTTCTTGCTGTAAACAA
>JAGVWY010000040.1 GCA_018304055.1 Candidatus Pacearchaeota archaeon | reverse complement strand
AATAGAATAAGGTTTTCCTTCATTTAAACACCAACATTCAATTGGAGTAGGAAGCTCTATTTTATAATATTTCATATCAAATTTCTTACACTCATCACTGCATATTTTCTCGTGATTAGAAGAGGGAGTAGAATAATGTATTATCAATATTCCTCCAGCTATACCAATAAAAACAATTATCCACATCATAATATTAAACCAATCAATCCTCTTTTTCATATAAAATATAGAAAAATAAGGTTTTATAAGTTACTTTTAGTAAACCTTTGCATTTTATATATAAAATACTGCAAAAGTTTCCTACCTGAACTTTTGTTGAATCCCCTCGTAAACCCCAAAAGTCCCCTTATGTAAAATGTAAAAGTTCAGTTTTAATAACGTAGAAAAATTACCAATGTATCTTTTTCTCTAATTCAATGCTTTCTCTGACTTTTCCTAACTTTTTATATATCTCAAAGAGCTTTTTTTTGAATTCATTTTTTTCCATGTCTGTTAACCATATAATTAATCTTTCATATAATTTAGTTAAAGCAGCATATTTCTTAGAACGTTCAAGTTTAATAGCTTCATCTTTAAAAAATTGTATTACCTTTCTTCGTAATTCAAGTTCTCCAAGTTCATTAGTAAGTTTAATAGCTTCTTTATAAGAGCCTATAACATGATCATACTGTCCTGATTTTATAAAAAGCTCAATTTCTTTCTCGTATAAATGAAGTTTTTCTTTTGGGCTTATAGTTAAACTCTGTAGTTTAGCCAAATACTTTAACGCATCAGAATACATGACTCTTCCTTGATATAATCTAACTAATTCAGAATAGCAATACTGCAAAATAAGCGAATCAGAAAATCGTTCAGAGCATTTCTCTAAATATTCCATTTTCAAGAAATCAGACATTGTTTCTGCTTTAGAGATTACCTCATCTTTGCTTCTTTCTAATATTTGCATGAAAAATATATAAGAAGGCTGTTTTTAAACTTTACTTATCACTAAAAGAGAATGAAATTTAAATCTTCAGCTTTTTATACGCAAGCCATATAAGAATTAAAAGTATGACTCCTAAAAGAACTGCTCTCAACCAGTTAGAAAGTTTAGCCCAGTATTGAGAAGTTCCATAAATCATTAAAAATGTTCCTCCTAGCATTAAGCCAGAAGAAACACTTGGTAAAGCTAAGATAATACCAAGAGCAACTGCGATTAATCCTGAAATCGCAGATACAACGAAAACAACTAGTTTGTGTTTCTCATCAATTTTATTAAACGCTTGTTGACATTCATAGTAGTAATCACAATTACCATTTCTCCAGCTTCCTCCTTCGCTAATACATTGACTTTCGTTAATAACATATTCTCCTCTTTCATTATAAAGGGGTTTTATAGGGCCGTTTATATTTCCACAATAATCATCCCATTTTGGACTTGGGTAAATGGATTCAGTTAAATAAATAACAAATGCAGAAAGAACTATAGCAATAACAACGCTCATGATTATTGCCTTTATTTTTGTTGCTGTCATGCTTGAAAAAATTCCTTTAGTCTCTTTTTTAGAGATTTCTTTTTTAGGAATCTTGGAATTGTCGTCCATATTAATTAATAGAAGAAGATATTTATAAAGTTATAGGGGTGATTTATGAATAAAATTTATTTGGATTTAAAATGGCTCCACCGGGGGTTGAACCCGGGACCTCCTGCTCATGAGACAGGCACTCTACCACTGAGCTATGGAGCCATTATTCTAATTTTATATGAATCTCGATCAACTGATGGGTTCATATTATGGAGCCTTCTCATAAATCAAAAACCCTTAATTTAAAAAGTTATAGGAAACCAAAACCTATAAAAAATGATTATTCTTCTATAAAATATGGTAAATGGAACAGAAATAAATCCCCTAAAAGAATTAATTGATTTTCCTCCAGAAATGATTGCTAATATAGGTATTTTGATAACTATATTAAAAACATTAGGAATAGTATTTATTATTTATCTTATATTTTTGATTATCAAAGGATATTTTGACATAAGAAGGATATTATTTTTAAAAAGAATAAACCAAAACCTAAACGAAATAAATGAGAAGCTAAATAAACTGCTTGAATTTAAAAATAAAAGAAAAAAATGATTATTCTTTCACAAGCTTAATTTCTATGGCAGAGACATAAATTCTCTTGCCTTCCTTATTTTCAAATTGTTCACTGGATATCTTTATGTTGTCAACTTTTATTTTTTCGTCTTTCAAAAAAGTTCTTCGTGCTACCTCTACAACATCAACTGCTTTAGAGATAAATTTACCTCTGGCACTAACGATAACTTCTCTTTGTCCCTTATTTTGAAACTGCATTACCACTCCTGTTACATAGTTCATAAATGGTTTTACACCGACAAAAATAACATTGTCCTTGTCTACAACTTGAACTGGCTCTTTGTTACTTTCAGTTTCTTCTTCCATTTTAGGCCTCCTGTTTTATAGTTTTCGCTTTTTTTAGTTTTCTTGTTATGTAACCAGCTATCTGGTTTCTCATTTTTTTACTCGGGGTACTGTCTCTCAATAGTTCTTTGTTCTCTTCAAATTTATCGCTAAAATTATTCTCTTCATTTAATAGTAAAAGGCCAGTCCTTTTTATTAATTTCGATTTTATCCTTCCCATAATACTATACTAAGAAAAGGGTTTTTAAAATTTTGTATTGAACAAGATAATAAAAATGAAGCTATTTTTCAGCTCTAAAATAAAAATCTTGGATAGGTTTCCATAATGAGCTTTTATTTTTTGTATGTACTTTATAATATCCTGCTTTTGTTGCCATGTTTTTGAATTGGACTGGAGACAATCCAGTAAGTTCCCCATTTATCAATGCCTTAGTAGTTCTTAATGCAAAATCTTCTTTTTCTGTTCTTTCTGTTTTAATTTCTAACTCATCAATCTTTTTTTCATCTAATTTATCAGACAGCATTCGTCCAACTAGAATTCCTTTTGATTTTAATATTCTATAAGATTCTCTCAAAACAAGGTTTATTTTATCAATTGGAGACAAATTTTCTTCTATTTTTTCATTAGTAGTAAAAGCTAAACAATGAAAAAAATTGTTTGCATAGACAATATCAGCAAAATTATCTGGGAAATGAGTATTTAATACATTAAATGAAACGTGCGAATGTAAATAATATTGAAAACTCTGTTCGAATTCATGAATTTCATCTGAATAATCGCTAAAATCACATGGAAGCGGTTGTTGAAAATGTTGGCATAAGTTAAGATAAACTTCTCTATTCATTTCTTGAAATAATAATCTTTCTAATTTATCAAATGTATCAATAAAATGATCACTATCTGATTCAATGAAGTACAAGTTTTCTGGTTTCAGCTTTAATTGGGAAATCATAAAGGCAAGATCATTTCCTATTCCACATCCAAATTCAACAATTGCTTTATCTGTTAATTCTTCTAATATAATAATTTCCCTAGGATATTTGTCAACATAAGTTTTATTTTTAATGCATTAAAAATTATTTTTGCGTAAACTCTCTGCTTTTGTTCGGAGAAAGCAAAAATAATTTTTGAGGTGCTCAAGAACCATAACACGCCATATACTTTAGTATGGTTCTTGACATGATCAAAATATCCAAGCATACTTTGTCCTGTTATCATTCTAATCATTCAATCTTCTTCGCCTTTAAAATAGAAGAATATTTTATTAAATATTCTCTAGCTTTCTTGCTAATTTCTCCTGGATAAATTATTAAAGCTGGAAGCGGAATTTTCTGTGCATCTGAAAGAAGTTTTTTAATATCAGCATCTGAAATAGTTTTTTTATCTCTTGCTTCAGTGAAAAAATGAATAGTTCCAAGTTGAGATTTTACTTCCACAATGCATCTGTATTCCTTAGCTTTGCAATCTTTTTCTTCTATTATCTTAAAATTATTTTTATTCAGAAAATCAATTACATTTAAAACAAAAGCAGATTTAGACTTTTCTTTTTTTTGCTTTTCTTCTTTTATAATAAGAGGATTTTGAAATAATGTTTCAGTTTCTTTTTTCATTATTGATTTTTTCTTGTGTTTTTCTTTTTTTATTTCTTCTTGTGTAACTACAGGTTTTTTGTTTTCAATATCTTGTAATTCTTTATTTTCTACAACAACATCAATAGGTTTAACAGACACAGGTTTCAGAGAATGTAAGTGGTTAATGGCATCTTGTTCTGAAAGCATAAAATATCTCCAGTAAACCTCTCCATTAAAACTAAAAGAAAAAGCAAAATCTTTTATTGACCGTAATGCAACTCTAATAGCAGGTTCTTGTTCATTGTCTTTTAAAACTTTATTGTTTTTTAATGATAATAAAGCTTCAGATTCTTTTGGATGAAGGTAGTTGTGAAAATTTTCCAATGCAGGTTCTTGTCCCTCTAAATAGTATAAAGGACTTCCGCCAACTTTTAAATTGCTGATTCGTATTTTTCGACTGCTAACCATTTCTGCTAAAAATGCCGAAATAAACAAAGAACTCATGTTTATCTCTTTAGCTACATGCATTGGCAAACTTGGTCCCCTTTTTCTGATAATATCGATAATTTTGTTATGAGTTTCATGAATCTGTATCATACAATTTTCAGATACTAAATCTTAATAAGCTTAATGGTGATACAGAAAAAAATTAAACTATCGCCTTTAGACGACAGACGTTGCTTTGCAACGTATTTTTTTCTGTCCCAAAAACTTAAAACAAACCATTACCTTTAAGTAAAGGTAATGAACAAGAAGTTTTTGATAATAAAAATATGAACTATGAAACATTTAACGCGAAAAAATTGGCTGGTAGAGTTGAAAAAGTAACAATAACAAACCAAACTTCAAACAATAGAGCTATCGGTATATTTGAAAATAACTATGTTTACGTAACATATGGCGGAGCGTACGAAGGAAAATCTTGTCTTGTTAGATTTGATTTAAGGCAAAAAAGAAAAACAATTCTAACTAATTTCTTGGCTACACTATGTGAAGGAGAAAGAGGTTATAGCTTGGCTTTAGATGAATATATTTTAGTAGGATTATGGACAGAAGATATGAGAAAACAAGAAGCAGTTCCTAAAATGTATGAAATTGAAAAATATTTTAATCCGGGAAGAAAAAGTTGGTGTTATTTTCTTAGAGAAAACTCTACTAATAATAAAGGGAGATACTTTGTTGCAAAATATAGTAAGACAAGAAGAGCACATAATCATACTATAAGTAGAATAATTAGAAAGTATCTTCCAAACCCTTACGCTTCATGCAGGTTAATTATTGTCGAAGGTTCAGAACAATTAGATAGAGTTAAAGAAGCAATAAAAAGTCAGAATTTAATACCTATTGAATTGGAGAGGATTGTCTAAATACATAAATTATTAATGAAGGATTTTGATTTAATAGAAATGACCATCATTGAGGTAAATCAAGAGTGTCTAAGTATAAACAGGTAATAATAATTCATAAATAATCTCTCTAAATTTATCTTCTTTGATAGATCTTAATCTTTTTCTACTTCACAAAAATCTCAAAAATAATAAACAAAACATAAATTAAAATTAAGCTTATGGCTTCATTTTTTTCAATCTTCTTTCCAGTTAATACAAAAGTTGTGAAAATAAATGCTGCAACGAACATAAAAATTCCTGAAATAATGAAGGGAAGAAATTCTGCAGTGATTGGTTTTATTAAGGCAACAGTTCCTAAAATAAAAGTTGAATTCATAACAACAGTTCCTACTTGATCGCCAACAGCCATAACTTTATGTTTTAAATTAACTGCTGAAAGTCCAAAAACTAATTCAGGAAGAGTTGTAGCAATTGAGATAAGAAATAGGCCTACAAAAATTTGTGGTAGTTTAAGATCTTCAGCAAGATTCACTGCATATTTTACAACGAAATTTGAGCTAACAAATAATCCAATTAAGGCAATTAAAAATATTAACAACCAGTAAAATTTATTTAATTTATTCTTAAAATTTTTTGTTTTTTTAATTTTTTGTTTTTCAAATTTTTTTCTTTTTCTGAAAACATTTACAGTATGGAAAAAGAAAACAACTAATAAAATAATACCATCTATTCTGGATAATTCTCTTCCTATAGAAAATAACAATACAACCAAGGTTATTGCAATTAACATAAAATATAAGTCCTTGCTAATTCCATCTGACTTAATTTTTATTTCTTTTACAGACAGTACAATAATCCCCATAATCAAAGTTAAATCTAAAATATTTGCTCCGATAACATTTCCTAAGCTTAAACTAGGATTTCCTGATAATGCACTTGTAACTCCAATAAAAAATTCTGGGATTGAAGTGGCAAATGCCATAATTATAAATGCAGCAGAAAATTCACTAATTCCTAAAAATCTTGAAATATGCACCAAAGATTTCACTAGAAAAATTCCTGCAATAATCATGAATAAAGCTGATACTGCAAAATAAATTATGTTTTCAACTACCATCTTTTTATAATTCAAGAAAATAAATTATTTAAAGGTTGTTTTTCTTAGAATTAATGCTAAGAACAGGAGAATAAATAAAAACAACTTTTTTAAACTTGATTCTTTTAGTGTACTCATGGCCGAAATTAGTTTTAATAAAATAGAAAAAAAATGGCAGAAGAAATGGGAAAAAGCTAAAATATTCAATGTTAATGAAAAATCAAAGAAAAAGAAATATTATGTTTTAGAGATGTTTCCTTATCCTTCTGGTTCTGGATTGCATATGGGGCATGCTTTAAATTATACTATAGGAGATATTTATGCTAGATTTAAAAGAATGAATGAGCTTAATGTTTTATATCCAATGGGTTATGATGCTCTTGGTTTACCTGCTGAAAATGCAGCTATAAAAGAAAAAACACATCCTAAAAAATTTACTGAACGAGCTATTAAGAATTTTATTGAGCAACAAAAAGCTCTCGGCCTCTCATATGACTGGAGTAGAATTATAAAAACTTGTTCCCCTGATTATTATAAATGGAATCAATATTTCTTTTTGAAATTTATGGAAAAAGGATTAATATATAGAAAAAAAGCTCCTGTTAATTTCTGCAAGAAATGTGATACTGTTTTAGCTAATGAACAAGTGCATAATGGAAAATGCTGGAGGCATTTAGATACAGATGTTGAAATAAAGTATTTAGAGCAATGGTTTATTAAAACAACGAATTATGCAGAAGAACTTCTGAAAGAAATTGATAAATTAGATTGGCCAAACAGAATTAAAATAATGCAAAAAAATTGGATAGGTAAAAGTGAAGGAACTGAAATTGATTTTGAGATTTTTTCAAAGAGAAATAATTATGTTTTATTGCATGGATATAAAGGCACTCCTGAAAAAAACTTTTTTTTATGGTTAAAAAATGAGTTAGAAAATCGAGGATATAAAGTAACTGTTCCTTTATTACCAAATACAGATGCTCCTAACATTAATGAGCAAGTTGAGTATATTTTAAAGAATTGTAGTTTTGATGAAAATACTGTATTATTAGGTCATAGTCTTGGAAGTGTTGTTGCATTGAAAGTTATCGAAAAACTAAAAAAACCAATAAAAAAATTAATTACTGTTGCTGGATTTGTTATTCCTAACACTAAAAATAGGCCATACATCAAAACATTTAACTGGAAATATGATTTTAATAAAATTAAAAATAATGTTAAAGAAATTTTAATTTTAAAGGATATAAATGATTTAGTGATCCGTAAAGATTCGGCTGATAAAATAAAATCAGCAATTGGCGGAGAGGTAATGAGTTTTAAAGCAAAAGAACAACATTTTTGTGCAAAATTTGAACCAGAAGTGTTAAATGCCTGTATTGATAAATTTCCAGTTTTCACAACGCGCCCTGATACTTTGTTTGGAGTTACATTCATGGTTATATCATCGCAACATCCAAAATTAATGGAGCTAGTTACAAGTTCACAAAAAAATGAAGCTAATAATTTTTTAAAAAAATTGAAATCCACAAAACAAGAAGATCTTGATAAGTTCGATAAAGAAGGTGTGTTTACTGGAAGTTATACTATACATCCAATAACAAAAGAAAAAATTCCTATTTGGGTTGGAAATTTTGTTTTAGCTGATTATGGGAGTGGAATGGTGATGGCTGTTCCTGCTCATGACCAAAGAGATTTTGAATTTGCTAAAAAATATAATCTTCCGATAAAACCAGTTGTTTTAAAATATTCAGATGAAAGTTATAGTTATGTTATGGGAGTAGATGAAAAAGATATTAATAAACCTGATGTTAAGATTATTGAAAAAACTAAAGATAATTATTTCAAAATAAAAATTCCATTTGCTAGCTTTGAACAGTATAAAGAATTTATTAGAGATAAAATGAAACCGGGTTTTTGGAATGAATTTAGCACAAAAAACGGCTTTTATTTTATTTTTAAACACAAAGATGGTAAGATTGAAAAATTTGAATTAAATGATAAAACAAATGATATCATTGATAAATATGGAATGACTTTTAATAACCAGGAACCAAATAAAATTCCGGAAAATGTTTATAGTTGGCTTGCAAAAAATAGTTTTTATAAAGAGTTATTAATTCATCAGGATCAAGGAATATTAATTAACAGCAAGGATTTCAATGACCTTAATTCAGAAGAAGCGAAAGCTCATATCACAATTTATCTAGAGGAGAAAGGTTTAGGAAGGAAAACTGTTAACTATAAGTTAAAAGACTGGCTTGTTTCTCGACAAAGATATTGGGGAACACCCATTCCAATTATTTATTGCGAAAAATGCGGGATAGTTCCTGTTCCTGAAAACCAGCTTCCTGTTAAACTTCAGGATAAAGTTTCTTTTGGAAAAGGAAATCCTCTAGAAACAAATAAATCATTTGTAAATATAAAATGTCCTAATTGTAAAGGAAAAGCAAAAAGAGAAACAGATACCATGGATACATTTTTCGATTCATCATGGTATTTTTTACGATTTACTGATTCAAAAAATAATAAAAAACCTTTTGATAATAAAGCAATTTATTGGATGCCAGTTGATCAATATATTGGAGGAGCAGAGCATGCTTGCATGCACTTAATTTATGCTAGATTTTTTACAAAAGCGTTAAGAGATTTAGGTTTCTTAAATTTCAATGAACCATTCAGAAAATTATTTAACCAAGGAATGTTGCATGGAGAAGATGGTTATGTTATGTCCAAATCCCGAGGAAATGTTGTTCTTCCTGAAGAAGTATCAAAAAAATATGGGATAGACACTGCTAGATTATTTTTAGTCAGTGTTGCAAGTCCTGACAAAGATGTTCAATGGAGTGAGAAAGGCATTGAAGGAAGTTATAGGTTTTTAAAAAAATTGTATGAATTTTTTAATAAAAAAATAGAAAATGAAAAATCTTCTAAAAGAGTTGAGAGCAAGATTAACAAATCTATAAAAGAAATTACTAATGATATTGAAAATTTCAGATATAATCTAGCCATAATAAAATTAAGAAATTTATTTGAGGTATTAACAGAAGAAAAAACAAGCAAGAAAGATCTTGAAACTTATCTGAAACTATTACATCTTTTTTGTCCTCACATTACTGAAGAATTATGGGAAAAGCTAGGAAATAAATCTTTTATTTCTTTACAAAAATGGCCTCAAGCAGATGAATCTAAAATTGATAAAAATATTGAAAAGCAAGATGAGATTATTGAACAAACTTTAAATGATATTTTTAATATCTTAAAAATAATGAGAGAGAAACAGGGAAAAGAACCTGATAAAATTTACTTATATGTTATTCCAAATGAAATTTCATTGTATAATGAAAATATTTTATCAAGAAAAACTAACAAACAGGTAAAGATTTTTGCAGTTAATAATAAGAATAAATTTGATCCTGATAATAAATCTTCTAAATCCAAACCTGGGAAACCTGGAATTTATGTGGAGTGAAATGAAAACTAAATTTCTCTAATTCTTACACTTTTAATCTAAATATTCTAATACTGTCAAAATATCCTCCTTTTTTAAATTCGGATAATCTTCTAATATTTCATTAGTTGATATTCCCTGGGACATTAACTCAATTATTAAATCAATAGGAATTCTTGTTCCATCAATAACTGGTTTTCCAACCATTACATTGGAATCTACAACAATATTCTTGTATAATATTTTTTTCATAAATAAATTAGATTAGGATGATATTTAAATATATTTATAGCAGTTAAGAAAAATTTTAATCTAATTTTTCTTTTTCTTAACGTGACTAAATGTAATATTATTCGAAGTTATAAAAAGTTTTATAAATATCCATATGTATATCCTGGTATGGATAATAGGTACTATTGGTTAAAAGGTGGAATAATTTTATTGATATTATCTATAATTATTATAGGATATTTATTATCTACATCCGAGTTGTGTGTTGATCCTGGAGAAAATTCAGATTTAAGTAATCCTATATTTGGGTGTAAAACAGAATTAGAAAGATTTTTTATTAAACCTAGACTATCGGATATTCTTAGTATATCTGCTATTCTAGTTATTTCGTTTTTAGCTGGTGCTGTTATTGGTTTTATTTATGGTAGAATAAGAGGTAGGAATAAATTGATTCAAGAAAAAAAATATTACTGGTTAAAAGGCGGGATTATCCTTTTAATTATAGGCAGTCTAATTTTTTTATTAGACGGTTTCACAACACCAACATGTAAACTAGGTGCAGATTGTCCAAGAACTTTCTTAAACTATGTCAACACTTTTTTAATATTTCCTATTATTCCTTTAGTTGAAAAAGTAACAAGCATTGAAGATAGTTGGCTCATACTTATCATACCTATCTATTTTTTCATATTGGGAACCGTTTTAGGTTTGATATATGGGTTGATTAGGAGTAAAGCAATTGAAAGATAATAATTGTTGCTGTTTTCATAATACTTATACCAATAGTGCATGGTCTCTATAAATTATGGTATAAATATTATTATATTAAATTCTTTAAAAAAAATACAAACGGATACCAAAGATTATTTTCCCGAATTAATTCTCTCAAGGTAAGTTAAAGCTCCTAAGTAAAAATATTTTTCTTCGATAGGAGCATTCTCTTTTAACATCTTATCCATTTGCTCAAGCCAATCTTCTATATTCCCATATCGGCATTCTTCGCTTGTAAAATAAGATGAATTTGGAAAAAGACGTTTATGTTGTTCATATAATACTTTAACTCTCGCATGTAAAACCAATAACTTTCTTTTCTTTTCCATTAATGTCTTGAAATTTTCTGCAATAAATTCGAGAGTTTTTTGAGAAAGTTTACTATGTAAATCCCGTGCATTTCTCATATCATCAATACTATCAATGTAAGGACCTGTCTCATGTAAACATCTTAGAAAATCTAAAAATTCATTTTGTAAATTTATAATTGATTCATCTTCACTTATCATTTCGTTATCTTGTTCAGTTCAATTTGTTTATTATATATAAATACTTTAACGAATTTGTATTAAGAATTCACACCACCAACAATATCTTCCATCTCCCTAACTTTTTTTTCTAGGTTGCGAACAACATCAGAATCCTTGCCATAAATCTTGGCGTGATCCACTCTGACAGCGGGAAGTTCCCTAGACGTCGATGTGGTAATCATATAAAAGTTAATTAACAAATCTCCGCCAGCATAATTACATTTCATTGACATATTGTCGCTGTTCTCCCGAACAATCTCCCCTGCTGCAAGTAATACTTTTTGGTGATAATCTAAATCCCTGTATTCCATTAAATTAATTACGAGTATTAATTTAAATAATTTTATAAGAAATAAAAGTATTGTTACCAACATATTTAAATAACCAATTTCTTTATTCTATAAAAAGGTGTACAATGGTATTTCAAGGAACTCCTATTGAATACATGGCTTTAATTCTTATTATCGTGTCTTTTGCGAAAATAATGAGCATATTAATTAATCCAAGATTCTGGTATGAAAAAATTGTTAAAACTGTTTGGAAAAATCCAGTCTTAGTTTTAATAACCTCTTTGTTAGTTTCAGGCATCTCTCTTTATTTCCTGCTTCAAGAATTAACAATTGTACAAATTCTAGCAGCTATGTTCTTTCTTGTATTTTTAATGACCGCAGGATTTTCTTTATTCCCTAATCACTTGTTACAATTAAAAGAAAAATTATATCATGACAAAAATGTAATAAAAAGATCTTGGATTTACATTTTAATATGGTTAGCTTTGTTGATATATGGGTTAATTTATATGTTTTTGTGAGATAATATTATTGATATAGTGTGAAGTGAATAAATATTTTTAAACTTGTTAAATTATAAGATGATATGAATGAATGGACACAAAAGAGAAATTTTGAAAGAATTTTGCTAAGCTCAATTCTTGCACATTCAGTATCTCACGAATTACCTAAATTACCGGCGCATAATAAATTAGTTTATAATGAATTAATAAATGGAATTGTTGCATATGTTGATGGAGATGCTGGAAGAATTAAATTCGGGAGAAAAGATGCTGATCAGAAAGGAGAATACAAATTTGATTATTCCTCTTATGATCGTAATGGATGTTTTTATCCTTTTGTTTTTGACTATTTCCAGCAAGAATTAGAAAATGCTGATAAAAGATTAACTAGAAGTATTGAAGAATCATTAGTGGAATTATTAAATCCTGGATTGGATCTTATATATGCTAGAACACGTTTTGATAACAATTTCGATGGAGGAGGATTAGGTGGAATCTGTGATAGTTATCCAGCAGTTGGTGAGCGCAGTTTTACACTTCGTAACGAAATAATTAATAATTCGCGTAGAATCATGCGTTCAGATTTTTTTACTAAACATCAGAAGCGAGATATACGAGGAATTGGTGAATCAATGAATCCTTTTATCCAAGAAGATTTAGAATTTATTAATCCGGGAAGATATTGTAGTTCAGTATTAAGGTCTTATAATGTTTAATGTTTTTTATTATTTTTCCAATGTCATGTTTAAAGACATATAAATTTAAAAAGATATTTTTATTTTTTTAGTCATGGAAGGTATAAGTGAGGAAGAAGAATATGTTTTCCGAAAATTAAAATCTATGTTTGATAATTTCTTTGATAGATATTGTACTACTCTTCAAAGAGGAGTTTCTACTCGTATTTTTATGGAAGATACTAAAACAAATAGAGTTATGATGGGAGAATTTAGAAATTATTTGGAACAGCGCGCTCAAGTAGAAGGATGGAATTATAAACCTGAGAATTTTAAGGTTACCTACTATCCTAAACCCATATTTCCCCCCCCAGAATCCTTTATGGCTAATCCTTTAAGCGATAAACCTAATGAACCAGTGACTTTTCAAAGAATGGATAGTTCGGATGTTTTTATTAGACTTAGTCAAGATAATTCACGTAAATTAAGAAATGGGTTGCTTCATTTAGTTACAGATCAAGAAGAATCTTAATTATCTCTTATTTTTTCTCTTGATAACAGTTAATAATATTTTTTTTATGTCAAATAAAAAATTTCTATAATATACTCAATGTTTATCCGGCATTTTAATAGCGAAATAATAAATTATTGCTCCTAACATTCCTAATAAAACAATTATTAAAATCCAGATAACTCTGTCATTATCATTTTTGAATTTTCTTTTAGCTGCATCTATTATCATTAAAATCCAGAAAACAAAAAGAAAAACAATTAAGCCAATTATTAGTAGAAATAAAATTACAGCTAACAATATCATTGAAGGCCCTAAAGTTGCTAGTTCAAATACCATGTAATGTTAAAGATAAACTAGTTTAAAAATATTGTTAATTATCTTCTAATAAAATTGTATTTTAATTTGATTTTAAAATAATCAATATTAACAATAATAATAGATGTAAAATTTAGAGGATGGTATCAGGAGCCTGCCTTGGTACATTCCAGAAATCAGTTTTATCTCTCTCTATTAAGTTTATCTTTATCAAATTAAATATATTAATGAAATAGATTGTTAAAAAAATCTTAAAAAGTAAAATATTTAATTAATACTTATCCTGTTTTCTTACAGTGTACTTACATTCTTCATTACTACATTTCCACTTTTCAAAAACATCTTCTCTGAAAGAAAAAGGTAAAAGATAGCCTTTCTCACATTTTAGACATTTTGGAAAAATACAATTATCCTCCACCATAATACCCTCCTAGATAGTATTATACAATTAATTTTAAATAGTTTTGTATTATGAGAATTTGATGATTAAGAAATGGATAAAAGAGGAAGAAAATTTAGTATACAATGGATATAGAAGAGTTTTAAGAAAAAAATTTTTAATGCCAAATGGAAAAGTAGAGGAATATGATATTTTTTCAGCTAAAGATTATGTGGCTATTATTGCATTAACTCCGCAAAAAGAAATAATTTTAACAAGGCAGTTTAGGCCAGGAACTGAAGAAATTTTTGATGAAATTCCTTCTGGTATGATAGACGGAAATGAAATTCCTAGAGAAGCTGGAGAAAGAGAACTTTTAGAAGAAACCGGGTATACTGGAAGTTTTACCGAGGTTGGAAGAGCTCCATTAGCTGCTTATGAAAATATTCATGGTTATTGTATTACAGCGGTTAATTGTAATAAAATTAGAGAGCCTTGTTTAGATGAAGATGAATTTCTTGAGACGAGACTTTGTTCTCTAACGAGATTCAGACAACTACTAAGAGACGGAAGAAGTCTTAATATTCATTTAGCATATATGGGTTTGGATTATTTAAGGTTGTTGTGAATGGTTTAACCAACCATTATTCTTCCTTCGACATAAGAAACATTTAAATATAACTTAATATTATATTTTATATAACTAGGTATATAACTAAAAATGAAAACACTAACAAGAACACGTATTGTGGGTGGATCGTTGGTAGTTACGATTCCAAAAGAAATTGTAAAAGAAGAATCTTTACAAGAAGGAGAATTAGTTGAGATAGAAGTTTCTAAAGTTAAGAAAGATTTTTTTGGTGTATTAAAAGGAATTGGCCATTTTACAAAAGAAGATAAGTTTAGAGGACAATTAGAAGAATGAAGTGCATAATTGATGCTTGGGCATGGGTAGAATATCTCGAAGGAACTGTATATGGAACAAAGGTTAAAGAGATACTAGAGAACAATGAGATTTATACTTCTGTTATAACAATAACTGAAGTGATAAGTAAAGTAAAAAGGATAAATAAAGATGTAGAAGTTGCATATAAAGCAATAACTACTCATTCAAAAATAATTCCTATACATAATGATATTGCAAAAGACGCAGGTTTATTTCACGCAGATGTTTATAAGAAAATAAATGATATGGGTATGGCAGATTGTATATTATTAATAACTGCAAGAAGAATAAATGCAAAAATAGTTACTGGAGATAGACATTTTAAAAATTTTAAAGAAGCTATTTTAATTAGATAAAGGTTTATATCTCTTATACCATCTTCCAAACTCTTTTAATAAATGTTCTAGATTCAATCCTTTCTTTGTGAGGGAATATTCTACTTTTGGTGGCTTATTAGAGAGTATTTTTTTGACAAGCAGTTTATTTTCAACTAATTTTTTTAATTTTTTAGATAAAGTTCTTGAACTAATTGGTTTAAGATTATATTGAAGTTCATTAAATCCTTGTTTAGATTTATTATAAAAAAATTCTCTTAAAACAAACAATGTCCATTTATCTCCGATTATTGATATTGAATTTTTTACTGGACAGCTAAAAACTTCGTAATTAGTTTTCATACTTTACTTTAAGATACTGGGGATTTATATACTTTACTAAGTAAAGTATAATATGGAAGATAAAGATAGAATAATATCAAAAATAGAACAGATAGTAGAAGAAATTGAGGATTATAGTTATGCTATAGCAGGTGAAGCAAATAGATTAGTTTTTGGGCATTATTTTCAGATATTTTTAATATCAACAAAAGGAATGGGATTAGTAGAGTATGTAGAATCAAAATACAATTTAACAGATAACGAAAAAGAGAAATTAAAAAAATTAAAAGATGAGTATAATGAATGGAGAGTATTTGTCTTTGAGAGATACAAAGCATCAATACCTGATTTTTGAATTAATTATCTTTTAATTATTTGCCTGATTCTAAAACCACAGCTTTTATCCTCCTAATTCCTGCCGCAACAGATTCTTCTTTTAAAATTTTAAATTTTCCTATTTCTTTCGTGTTTTTTACATGAGGCCCTGTACAAATTTCTTTTGAAAACCATCCTTGTTTTTCTTTTTTATCAATAATAGTATAAACAGAAACAATATCTGGATATTTATGGCCAAACTCTGCTTGTGCACCTGAATTAAGAGCTTGTTCTAATGGCATTTCCACTTTTACCACATCTAAATTTTGTTTAATTTTCTCATTCACTAAGTCTTCAACTTTTTTTATTTTTTCTTCTGTTAATTTTCTTCCAAAAGAAAAGTCAAATCTTAATCTTTCTGGAGTTATATTAGAACCTCTTTGCTTAACTTCGTCTCCTAAAACTCTTCTTAATGATTCATTTAGCAAATGAGTAGCTGTATGCATTCTAACAGTTTTCTCGCTATAATCTGCTAAACCTGATTTGAATATTCCTTCTGTCGCCTTCCTCGATAACTCTTGGTGCTTTTTTTCTTCTTTTAAAAATTCTTGTTTATCTACATTTATCCCTTTTTCTTTAGCTAATTCTTTAGTTATCTCTAATGGAAATCCATAGCTTTGATACAATAAAAATGCGTCTTTTCCAGAGATTGTCTTTTTATTATTAGTAATTTTATTAAAAATAGCTATTCCTTTTTCGAGTGTTTGAAGAAACTTTTTTTCTTCTACTGCTAGTTCATTCAAAATTTCATTTTTGTGTTCTTTTAATTCCTTATAATCATCATAAATTTCAAAAACTGGCATTGCAGATTCTTTAACAAATTCTTTTAATCCAAGATTTCTTCCAAAACGTATTGCCCTTCTAATAAGTCGTCTTAGTACATATCCTCTTTCTATATTCCCTGGTTTAACTCCGTCTGCAATAATAAAAACACTTGCTTTAATATGGTCAGCTATTATTCTCATTGATCTTGTAATTTCTTTATCAGAACTATATTTTTTATTAGATATTTTTTCAATTTTCTTAATTATGGATAGAAAACAATCAGTAAGATAATTGTCATTTAACTTATTTAAAACAGCAACGGTTCTCTCTACCCCCATCCCAGTATCAATATTTTTCTGTTTTGCCTCTCTATACTTGCCATTTATATTTTTTTCATATTGCATTAAAACATCATTCCAAATTTCTATCCAGTTTTCATCTTTTGGGTTAAAAGTTTCTGGAACTTTATCTTTTTTGTAAAAAAACATTTCAGTGTCAGGACCACAAGGTCCTGTTTTTCCTGCAGGACCCCACCAATTATTCTCTTTTGGTAGAAAGGCAATTCTTTTATCTGGAATTCCTAACCTTCTCCAAATTTCATATGATTCATTGTCTCTACTTGCATCTTTATCTCCTTTAAAAACACTTACCGCTAGTTTTTCAATTGGAATTTTTAATTCTTTTGTTAAAAATTCAAAACTCCATTCGATAGCTTCTTTTTTCCAATAATCCCCCAAACTCCAATTTCCCAGCATCTCAAAAAAAGTGTGATGATAACTATCTCCAACTTCTTCAATGTCTTGAGTTCTGATACATTTTTGAACATTAACAAGTTTTTTTCCGAGAGGATGTTTTTGTCCTAGAAAATAAGGAACAAGAGGATGCATTCCTGCTGTTGTGAATAAAACAGTTGGATCATCAACAGGAATTAAACTGGAGTTAGGAATTTCCTTATGCTTTTTTTTCTTGAAAAATTCAATATATTTTTTTATAAGTTGTTTACGATTCATTTTTTCTATAACATATCTTTTAAAATCTATGACAAGTTTATTAATTTATGCGATTTTTTCTTCTATTTAAAACCGAATAAAATCAGGTTATTGTCTTTAAACTCATCCCACCATCAATTGTTAATACTTCTCCACAAACGGCGTCATTCTTTATTAGGAAAATTATACCTTCTGCTACTTCTTCCGGTAAGATAAATCTGTTGATAAGCTGAGTAGCTGCAAGTTCCTTTTGTTCTTTCTCTGTCATATCCCCCACATTGATGTAAGTGTTTTTCCCGGAGATATTGCGTTGACAAGTATATTGGGAGCTAAATCTTTAGCAAGATTTATAGTATAGCTATCTAATGCAGCTTTCATAGAAGAATAAGCTATTGCCCCAACTCTTCCATGCCCAATTTTACCATGTACCGAACTTACATTTATTATTTTTCCTACCTTCATAATTTCTAGAGCATGTTTAGTAACTCTAACTTGTGCAAGGAAATTAACATTAAAAGTATTTTCAAATGATTTTATATTAGTTGGATTATCTTCTTCATCAAAAATGCCCGCGTTGTTTATTAAAATGTCGAGTTTATTGAACTTTTTAAAAATTTTATTGAACATTTCCTTTACATCATTTTCAATCGTGATATCGGCTCTTATAATCATATTATTTTTTGAATATTTGTTACATTCTTTTAAAACATCACTCGCTAACTTTTCATTAAACTTAAAATTAATAATAACACTTGCTCCTTCCTTTGCTAAAGCAACTGCCGTTGATTTTCCTATGCCTTGTGAAGCTCCTGTTATCAAAGCTACTTTACCTTTTATTTCCATTGTTACAAGGAAATCTTTCTAATTTTTAAACTTACTTAAGAATACTTCTCAGCAGTATAGCTTGTTCAAATCTAGAATTTCCAAAGATATACCATAAAAATATTATTATGGATAATACAAACATTATCCAGATGATTATATCTTCTATCTTTACCATCATAAACTTCTAATCATCCAAACTATAATAGTAATCATTATCATAATTACAAGTATCCAGAGTATGACATCTCTCCAATACATTTAATATAGAGGAATTTTTACTTTAAAAATTTTTTTGTGAAAGTTATAAAATTTCTTAAGCCACAAAAATGTTCAATCGGAAAACATTTTTGATGTTTAAAAAATCTTTTATTAGAGCACTAATCTCTCAACACCATATTTTTCATATTCTTTTTCAATTGCTTTTATAATCTCTGGAGTGGGTTTATATTTTTCTACTGCCAACGGTAAAATATCAAGAGCATTACTTAAACAGTTATAAGGTACATCAAATTGTGCTAGTGCTGATTGAACAGTATGTCCATCATCTCTTTTTTCCATTCTATCAGTTAAACTAATCGCATGAAGAATATAAGTTGAAGTCCTTTGAGAATTTAACTCAAAAATTTTATGAAATTCATTTATCATAGAATCTCCTGTTGTTGAAACATCTTCTAAAATAACAACATTTCCTTGGGGTTCTCCAATGAAATATTTATCTTTAGGATCACCATGTCTTTTTTCTTTTACTCTTCCCATAGGTAGAATAGGTGTTTTTTTATAGAGATGAATCCATTTATTTTGTGTAAACAATGCGAGTTTTGTCGCTCCATCAGGAACTCCATAAAAACAATCAG
Organism: Candidatus Pacearchaeota archaeon; assembly: GCA_018304055.1. Lineage (GTDB taxonomy): Archaea > Nanobdellota > Nanobdellia > Pacearchaeales > GW2011-AR1 > ARS1285. The sequence continues at coordinate 6,270 of JAGVWY010000040.1, read as the reverse complement.
GTAATATTTCATTGTCATGACAAAAATTTATCACATAATCAGTGAGTTCATATAACAAGAAAGCGTTATTGCTTACTGTCCTCCAGTTAATATACCAATGACTACTCCTTCCAGAACTTAAAATTCTTGCTTCTTGATAAAAACCAATAATATTGCAATCTAAAATAAATTGATTAAACAAATGTTGGTCAAATTTCATAGAATAAAAAACTATAAAGGTTTATAAGATTAATTATTGCAGCCTAGCTAATTTCTTTTTTATTTCATCTAAATCTTTTTTTAGGTCATCAAATTCTTTTGGCTCTTTTACTTTTTTCTCGATTTTAGAAGTCTTTATCACTTCAGGTTTCGCTTCTACATATTCTGGGAAAGTGGAAATGATAGAATTAATCTGAATTTTGAATGCAGATAATTTAGACTTTAACTGACTTTTTAATACTAATTCTTTTTTTCTTAATACGTCATACATTCTCATTTTTTTAAGCGCATAAATAGAAGTTAGTTGAGAATTAAGGATCTCTTTTCTTAATCCAACTGCTTTATCACGAGTAACTTTTATATACCTAGATTCCATTTTAAAGAACGTTATCAAATAAATTAGAATCAATAGAATCTAATCGAGCTTTGATTAACTGTATTTCTCTCTCCCATTCTTCTAATTCTTTTCCTTCTCTTTCTTTTACTTCTTTAATCTTATCAATAGTCCTCTCAAATTCTATAACTCTTGCTTTCATGTCTTCTAATGCCTCTTTTGTTACATTAAATTTGTCAAGTCTTATATAAACCGAATCAGGGCTGCCTTTAGACTTCATTTTTATGTTAGACCTAGAAACAGAATTTTGAGTAAAAGGCACTTCTGGAATAAAATTTGTGCTTTCTCTAGAAGAACGAATATCGAAACTGGATCTTTGGGCACCATCCAGATTTTGTTTTATAGTTGTTCCGAAATCTCTAGGTGAAAATGTTGTAGGTTTTGTTTCAGCAGTGTATTGATAATTACTATAATGATTTTCAACGTCAGGAAGACCTGGCAGTGTTTTATCTTCAGGCAAATTAGGCAATAATTCCTCATCTTCTTTTTTTCCAAACCAAGCCATAGTATCACCTTTTTATTTACTAAGATATATACATTTAAAAAGATTTGTTTTTTTAAATCTTGCTATAAATCTTGCTATAATACTAAAGATGATGAAAATCGTTTTTAAATAGCTAACCCTAAAGTTAGATTTATACCGCTCATTTTGTTCGTTGCTCACAAAATTCGCACATTTTTTATTGATAATTACTAATATAAAAATTTAATTTTACAAGCAAATTTTAAAATATAGAGAGTTTTGAAAAACCTCAAAATCAGAAACTTTTTGTTACACTTTTAAAGTTTCTGAGCCAGAAATTTCTACTCAAACTAAAAAGAAATTTCTACATTCAAAACTCTCTAAGAAGGACTCAGAGAACAAGTTCTCTGATACATCAAAAATGCATTTGTTATGGTGTAGCATTTTTGGGGTACTCAAGAATTTTTACAAGAAAATTCTTGATACATTCAAAATCAAAGACATCAAAAATCTATAAGATTTTTGTGCCCTGAAAATTCAAAGAATTTTCAAAGTTTTGAAGTCTTTGACGCGATTTCCTTCGGAAATGGGGGTAAATCAAAGTCCTCTATAGCGAGAAATTTGCGGATAATTAACAGATTATTTGTCAAAAAAGTTTAAAAACGTGTTTTCATTTTATATATGCTAACCCTACCCTTCAAAAATGGCTAAAAAAAGTAAAAAGAAAAAAATTGAAATTTTAGAAACTAAAAGAACAAAAGAGATAGAGTTGTTGAAATCTATTGTTGAGGAATTAGTAAACAAACAAGCTGTTCCACTCATTGATTTGCTTTCTGAAAAAAAAGCAGTGAATGAATTTAGTATAGCAGAAAAATTAGGTCTTACCATTAATCAAACAAGGAATATTCTTTATAAATTATCAGATTTTGGGCTCGTGTCTTTTACAAGAAAGAAAGATAAAAGAAAAGGGTGGTATATTTATTTCTGGACGTTAAATTCCTATCAATCATTAATCTTACTAAAAGATAAACTGGAAAAAAAATTAGAAGAGCTGAAAAATCAGTTGAAAGTAAGGAGAGAAACGAGATTCTATGTTTGTAATACTTGCTCGATAGAAGTTGATGAAGAAACCGCGCTTATCAATAATTTCACCTGTCCGGAATGTGAAGGGGTATACACTCTTTCAAAAAATGATGAACTTATAAAGGAATCAGGAAAAAACATAGATAAATTAAAGGCAGAGATACATTTGGTAGACGGAGAAATAAAAAAGTATCAAGAAAAAATAGACAAAAGCAAAGAGAGAAAAATAAAGAAAGAGGAAAAAGATAAAAAGAAAAAGAGAGAGCTATCAAGAGAAACAAAAAAATTAGAATTGAAAAAAGCATTAAAAAAATCTGAAAAGGAAAAAAGGATAAAATCAGAGAAAAAGAAAATTGTTAAGAAAAAAACAAAAAGAAATAAAAAGAGAAAAAACAAGAAGAAAAAAATCTAAGATGAATAAATGGTTTAATGAAAAGTTAGAAAGAGGTAATATTAGGAAACATATTCTTAGACCTATTAAAAAAAACCGTTTCTTATCGTTCTCAAGAAAATTGAGCATTACTAACTGGATAATCTTGATTAATTTTGCAATATTTATAATTGTCAGGTTATTAATGTTATCTTTTGGTGAAGATTATATTATGGATTTAGTTGCACTAAAAGCGAATTCATTTTTTTCAGGAAGCTATTGGACAGTTTTTACAAGCATGTTTGTTCATGTTCTACCAGTACATTTAATATTTAATATGATTTCTCTATTTTTTGTTGGTAATTTTCTTGAGAGAATAGTTGGCAGAAAAAAATACTTACGATTTTATATCATTTCAGGATTGTTCGCGGGTTTATTTTATGTGATTCAGATATTGGAGCAAAAATTTTTGTGGATCCTAATATCCCTGCAGTAGGAGCATCTGGAGCAATATTTGGAGTAGCTGGGTTATTGGCCGTTTTGACACCCTATATGCAAATATACTTTATAATAGGTCCACTAATTGCAATAATTATTCAATTAATGTTAGATAAGATTATTCAAAATGCGGCGATAGTTTCTTTTTTAAATCTGATAATAACAATATACATTTTCTTTTCAATATTTGCCATGTTTTCTTTTTCTGATCGAGTAAGAAAAATTGCTATCCCAGTTGCAATGCCTTTATGGTTCTTACCATTTGTGGCTATTCCTCCACTAGTTATTATTGGACTAATATTTCCGCTTCCAATAGGGAATACTGCTCATTTAGGAGGATTAATTGCAGGATTATTTTATGGATATTATTTGAGGCAAAAATACAAAAAAAAGACGAGAATCCTTCGAGAACATTTTAGAGAATTTTGAAAAATTCTAATTAACAAAATTCTCTAATAAGAACTCAGAAATTGAAAACTTCAAAAATCATTGATTTTTGAGGCCTCAGAAATTTTAATATCTGAAAATTTCTGAAGTTTCTGATTTATTGAAAATCATGGATTTTGAAGACTTTGCTGAATTTCCTCCGGAAATCGCAATTATGCAAAGTTCTCTTTACCAATTATAACGAGAGACATAAATAATTGGACATAGTCATCTATGTCTCCCAAATACTGAAAACTTTTTTAAGTTTTCAGGACAGAAATTTTGTGAATTGTAAAAACAAAATTTCTGTATATCAAAAGACATTTTATTCAGTTAATTCTGTCTTTTGGTATAGTTTAAAAATATACTTTTCCTAATAGGTATATGAAATATAAAAAAAAGAAAGATATTGTTTATGATAACTTTCTTAAAAGCCTTTCTGACGTAAGAAAATTAAAACCTTACATTCTTGTGTCATCGTTGCTCTTTTTAAGCATAACTGTTCTAGGATTTCTTTTTCCTATATTTTTTGAAGATAATATTATAAAAATTATAGAAGAACTTATGAAAAAAACAGAAAGTTTGAATACAATAGAATTGATGAGTTTTATTATCTATAATAACATATCTAATTCCTTTATTGGAATGTTACTTGGAATTTTTCTGACCTTACCTACTTTATTTGTTTTAGTTCTCAATGGCTATGTTCTTGGGTTTGTCGCAAGCAAGAGCGTTGAAACAGAAGGTTTTTTAATTTTAGGAAGATTGCTTCCTCATGGCATCTTTGAGATTCCTGCAATATTTATTAGTACAGCCATTGGAATAAAATTAGGATTTTTATTAATATTTAATTGCATAAAAAAATACACAAAGAATCCTATTAAGAATAGTTATGTTCTTGTTCCTTTATCAATTATTACAGTTATAATCTCATTTCCAATCTATCTGGTAATAACTCTTATGAACAACGAGTTAAGAAAAGAATTTATTAAAAACCTTATGAACGCACTAAAAATATTTTTATTGATAATAATACCTTTATTAGTAATTGCCGGAATAATAGAAGGTATATTAATTTCTGTTATTAGCTAATAATATTTAACAATACAATTAAAGTGTATAAACCTTTTTATATTTGTTTTTTTTCATTTTATACTATGCAAGAAACAGAATATATCTGGATTAATGGAAATTTAGTAAAATGGCATGAGGCAAAGATACATGTTTTAACTCATGCATTGCATTATGGTTCAGGAGTTTTCGAAGGCATTAGAGCTTATGATACTGGAAAAGGTACGGCAGTGTTTAGACTAAAAGACCATTTAAATAGATTGTTTGATTCTGCAGAAAGTTTGAAAATGAAAATTCCTTATTCCAGAGAAGAAATACGAAAAGCAATAAAAGAAACTCTTAAAATAAATAATTTAAAAGAGGGTTATGTAAGACCAATTGTTTTCTATGGCTATGGGAAAATGGGATTAAATCCTGAAGGAGCAGAGATTAATATAGCTATCTCAGTATGGCCCTGGCCACAATATATAGAAGGAGAAGCGAAAGTAATGATAAGTTCATATATAAGGATACATCCACAATCTCTTCATGCTGATAGAAAAGTTACTGGGCATTATGTTAACTCAATTCTTGCAAGTATAGAGGCGAAAGAAAAAGATTTTGATGAATCTTTATTATTAGATTATGAAGGGAATGTTGCTGAAGGTCCTGGGGAAAATATTTTTGTTGTAAAAAATAATAAGATACTAACTCCTCCTTTAAGAAAACAAATTCTTCCAGGAATAACCCGAGATTCTGTAATAAAAATCGCGAAAGGTCTTCATTATGATGTTTTAGAAAAAGATATTTCTGTTAAGGAATTAAAAAATGCAGATGAACTTTTTTTTACAGGGACAGCAGCAGAAATAGCTCCTATTTCTCAATTAGATGAAGTTTTTTTTAAGAATCATGAAATAACAAACAAAATTAAGGATAGTTTTAAAGAGATTATTAAAGGGAAAAATCCTAGATATGAAGAATGGCTGGATTTTGTGTAATTAAAGATAAATATTTATATAATAGAAGAACTATAAAATAAAATGACACTTAAACAAAAATTAATAGCAGGGACAATTTCTGGAGCATTGGGTTTAGTTACTTTAATTGGTTGTGAGTTATATGACTCTAGATTTTCTAATGCTGATAGACTTTATCATGAATCACATGTTGATGCAAATACTGCCAATAGATATGATCTAACATTTAACGAAGATGACGTCATGTTCTTTGGTGAGAGAAAAATTTCTCCTGAAACTGCAAACGCGTATTTAGAAACATTTAATAATAGTTATAATTTGGATAGATCTCCTAATTTTGGAAGGAAAAAATATTTACCAAAAGATATAGCCTCTTTCGTTGAAAATAATATCTCTCCTGAAGATATTGTAGAATTAATTGGTGAATTTAGTGATTTACAGATATCAGAATATAACCAAGATTTTACTTTTGTAGATATTTATCATTTAATTAAATCAAATATCAATCCTGAAGAAGCTAATAAATATGCTTTGTTAAACAGAGATTATAATTCTAATATAAGAGGAATTGATATTGTTAAATATAAAGAAAAAGGATTTACATTTGAAGAAATTTCTAAAAAAGCAAGAGAAAATTGGTTGGAAAAAAGTTTGGACGAATAATTTATTAATATTTTTTAGACTATTGACATTCTTTTTTGGAAATATGAGATATAGTAAACCACCTATAAGAATTCTAAACCATAAAGTTTATTTCATATTTAATCTTTATTGTTTTGTAAAACATACGACATACACCTATCCGTGGTCG
>JAGVWY010000039.1 GCA_018304055.1 Candidatus Pacearchaeota archaeon | reverse complement strand
GAGATATTGGGGTCTGTAAGAAGAGTCGACATTATTCAAATCTTGGACAATGAGATAGGTTAACCTATCTCATTTTGTCTTTTGATTCGGAGATACTGTCACAACCAATGCCTTTTTAAGCTTACTTTTACAGTATTAAATATGAAACATAAAAAATTTATGAGAAAAACACGAGAATCATTTAAGCAAAAAAAGTTTCCAGAGCCAAAAAAGTTATCTATTCAGAATATAAGCTTAGAAACGAGAAAAGCACTTATAGAAGGAACTATCGAAAAAATATCGCAAACAAAAGGGCCAACCATTTTTATAGTTTCTGATGGAACAGGAACGCTTGCATTAAAAGGATTTCAAAAACCAGGGGAAAGAGCATTTCCAGAAATTAAAGAAGGAGATGTTGTTAAAGCGTTGATAGATATAGGGGAGTTTAAAGGAGAAATTGAAGGCGAGATAAAAAAAATATCTAAATTAAGTGAAAAAGAAAAACAAGTATTACTAGAAAAAATAGAAAAAGAGCAAATATCAAGATCTGAAGTTAAAGACATGTCTTTTTTAATCAAAAGCCCTATCCTTGATAAGCTAAGAGGTCGATTTGTAAAAGCTGCGCAAGAGATTAGGCTTGCAATTATACAAAATCGTCCGATTATCGTAAGACATCATAACGATACTGATGGATATAGTGCAGGATATGCATTGGAGCGAGCCATACTTCCATTAATAGAAGAAGAGCAAAGCTCTGAAAAAGCAGGATGGGAATTTTTTTTGAGAGCGCCATGTTCAGCTCCTTTTTATGAAATTGATGATTCTATTCGAGATACTGCCTTATCATTAAGAAATGTGGCAAAATTCTCTAATAAAATGCCATTAGTTATAATTACTGATAACGGCTCTTCTCCTGAAGATTTGTTTGCCATTAAACAGGGAAAAGTTCACGGCATGGAGTTTATTGTAGTTGACCATCACTATTCTCGTGAAGATGTTATCAGCAAAGAAGTCTTAACACACATTAATCCCTTCCTTGTCGGAGAAGATGGAGCAAAGTTTTCAGCAGGAATGTTATGTACAGAATTAGCTAAGTTAATCAATCCAGGAGTTAAAAATATAAACCAAATCCCTGCAATGGCTGGTCTTGCAGATAGGATTGATAAAACAAATCCTGAAGCAGTAGCTCAGTATCTGAAAATCGCAGAAACAGAAGGTTATTCAAAGAATTTGTTGCATGACATTTCAACAGTGATTGATTTTGTCTCTTCTAAAATAAGATTTATGGAGGCACGAGAATATATGGAAGTAATTTTTGGAGAACCAAGAGAAAAACAAAAAGAATTAGTAGGATTAATGACTCCTTACATACGGAAAATGGAGGAAAAAGGATTAACAATATCAAAAGCAAATGCGAAAATAGAGAAATTAAATTCTATTACCTTGCAATCTCTAAACATAGAAGAAACGTTTGGCATGTTTGGTTTTTATCCAAAACCAGGAATGTGTGTTGGTATGATTCATGATGATTTACAAAAAACCAAGAGTATAACTAAATTAGTCTCAATAGGAGTTATGGCATCTGCGATAACAATAAGAGCAACAGATGATGCAGATTTTTCAGTTCATGACCTCATTACCTTTCTAAATAAAAAAATTCCAGAAGCATTTGTTGAAGGTGGCGGGCATAAAAATGCCGGCTCAATTACTTTTCTTCCAAACAAAAAAGAAGAAGTTTTGAAAGCACTGAAAGAATTTGTGAGGAAGTGATTTCTAGGTTTGAACCACTTAAATAACTATCAAAAGTCCTAAAGTTAGAGAAAAATATTAATATCTTATTTTTCTGCTTGATAAATGGAAAAAGAGAAAATAAACGAAGAATATAGTTCTAAAGGAGAAAGAATTATTGCAGAGATTTTAAAGAAATATAAGATTAGTTTTATACATAATAAAGAAATACATTTAATAGAGAGACATAAAAATAAGAATTTTAGAAGGATTTGGTATCCAGACTTTTGTCTTCAGGATTATGATCTATATATTGAGTACATAGGAAAAACAAATGATTTAGATTATATGGAAGGAGTTAGGAAAAAAATAAAAACCTTTGCTGAAAATAAAATTAAAGTCTTGTATATTTACTTTGATGAGATATGGGAGCAAAAAAATAGTAAGTGGTATCTAAAAAAAGATTTTGAATATGGATTAATTTTAAGAATAGCTTTTAATTCACAATAATCGATCAAAACAATTTAAAAACCCTTTTTTGTTATTAATTCAATGAGCACCAAAATTTCAAGTGATATCAAAAAAATATGGCACTGGATTTGGAATTCAGACTCTTTTTTAAGCTGGATAATAGCTTTGATATTAATATTTTTATTCGTTAAATTTATCTTCTTCCCCACGTTATCATTATTGATGGGAACCCCCCTCCCTTTAGCAGGAGTTGAAAGCTCTTCAATGGACCATCAGGTTGTCAAGGATGAAAGAGGTACCTACACTATTTGCGGACACGACTATGGAGATAAAAACAGAAATTACAAGGATTTTAACGAGTATTGGAATATATGTGGAAAGTGGTACGAAGATAACGGTATAACAAAAGAAAAATTTTCTCAATTCCAGTTAAAAAACGGATTCAAAAAAGGAGATATTGTTATTGTCTGGGGAAGGTTTAAACCAAAAGTAGGAGACATAATTATTTTTAAGCCTAACGAAGACTCTCTTGCTCCTCGTCCAATTGTTCATAGAATAGTAAGAATACAGGATGGAGTAATAGAGACTAAAGGAGATCATAATGAAGAGCAATTACATAAAGAGAATAATATTTTTAGAACCGACGAAACAAATATCACAGAAGATCAAGTCATAGGGAAGGTTATTTTCAAAGTTCCATACCTTGGTTGGTTTAAAATCTGGTTTGTTGAGTTATTAAAGTTATTTCTTTAATAATTATGTCATTTTATAATGAAACTTACTTTTTAGAAAGATTTTTAAATGATTTTAGGTAATGTAAAAAGAAAAATAATTGAAAAATGCAGTTTTGTCCAAAGTGCGGTTGTGTATTGATAGAAGATAAGAAAGAAACGAAATGTCCTCGTTGTCATTATAAAACTAAGGGAAGGATTAAAATTTTATCTTCTGAAAAATTACAAAAAGCTCCAGATATTGGAGTAATTTCTGATAAAGATACAGATGTGTTTCCAGTAACAAATGCTATCTGCCCTAAATGTAATAATAAAGAGGCATATTTCTGGACTTCTCAAACAAGAGCAGGAGACGAAGCAGAAACAAAATTCTTTAGATGCACAAAGTGCAAGCATACATGGCGAGAGTATCGTTAATCAATCTAAATTAATAAATAAATTAACGATACTTGAGCAGAGAATACAGATAATAGTATCTAAAAAATTATAGGTTATCTATATTCAGGAAGAGAGTATAGGTAATGTTATAAACTAATAAGTTAGTTCAACTACCTGGAAAATACATCATCATTTTTTGGAATAATTGCTATATTCCTTACCACTCTTAGTTATTTTACTGGAGGATTTTTTAGCAATTTATTATTATTCTCATCATTAATTTCAACCGGAGTTTTATTCTTTACAAACAAGAGTATAATTATTAGGATTGTCTTTATTTATAATCTGGTTACTTTAACTATTCATCTTCTCTTGATTATTCTCAAATAATAGTTTATTTAGATAGCTATTTAGTTTGCGTATAGTATTATTAGCGATGAAGACAAATTTTTCACAAAACAATATAAAGCTTTAAATATATGATGATTCTAAAAGTAAAATGAATAAAACAATTAGAAGACTTGGAGTTTTAGGAATAACAGCATATAAATTTATAACATGTCAAGAACCATATACTAAAGTATATGGCGTGTTACGGTTCTTGAACACCTCAAAAATTGTTTTTTCTTTCTCCGAGTTAAAACAGGGAGTTTACGAAAAAAACAATTTTTAATGTATCAAAATGGAAAGAGCTATAAAAATGATTTCATCTGCATCAAAATCCCTACATTATCTTAAAAATAATCCTTATGCAATTGACGAAGAGATTTTCCAGTATATAACAGATTATATATCAGAAGAATCTATAAAAGATGAAATAACCAAAAGAGCCATGATTGCTTCTGCATCACGTGCAATTGAACTAAGAAAAAAACACAAAAATATGACTGAAAAACAAATCTTAAAAATAGTAATGGAGGAAGTTCCAGGGATTATCAATAACATTGATCAATAAAAAAATTAAAAACGTTTTACTTTTTCTTTCTAGGACTTTTTTCTTTTTTAACTTCTGCAAGTTCTGATTCAAGTTTATCAAGCCTTTCTGTTAACCCGGATATGTTATTAGAAATGCTTGAAAGATTATTCCTAATCTCTGCAATATCTTTCTTGACTCCTTGAAAGGATTTCCTTATATTCTGTACAATGCTCATCTTATCTTTTTCCCTGTTTATTTAATTTAGAAATTTTTTCCTTAAGATTGTTTATTTCCTCTGTTAAATAAAATATTTCTTTTTTGACTTCAGCAAAACTCCTTCTTATATTTGCCTCAAGTATTTTCATTTAAAAAACAAATTAAACTAGTATTTAAATCTTTTTATTGTCGTAATTATACAATAGTTACTACTGATTATGTGTTAAAAATCAGCATATTCTAAAAAGACATGGTCCCAGGGGGATTTGAACCCCCGACACCTGGATTAAGAGTCCAGTGCTCTAACCAGACTGAGCTATGGAACCTCTAATAGACCTTTTAGAATATAGAACATACTTTAAAATCATTTCGCAAAGCATAAAAATTTTTTTCTGGATAACCTAAAATTTAAGGTAACCGAAAACGTTTTAAATGAAAAATTCTTTTATTATAAAGAGATGTTTGCAATATTAACATCTTTCCATTCATAGGTTCTAAAATGAAAAACAATAAAAAAATAGATTGGAACAAAATCAAAAAAGGAGTTTTTTTTGTTATATCCTTAGGAATTATTTTTAATACAAAGACAAGAAAAATTTTAATTGGAAGAAGAATAGATGACCCTTATATTAAAAATTTAACCTGGAGTTTTCCTGGAGGAGCTACATATTATGGAAAGGACCTCGAAAAAAATTTAGAGAAATCAATAACAGAAAAAACAGGCTTGAAAGTAAAAAATCTGGGATGTGTGTTCTCGAGATTACTTAAGGAAAATGCAAGGTTTTTATTGATGTACTATTTGTGTGAGTTTATTGGAGGAAGGGAAAAGCCTGGTGAAGGGATGGTTGAACTTAAGTGGGTTGATCCTGAAGATCTTGAAGATTATTTCACAACATCCCTAGATCCGCGATTAAAAGAATATGTAATGAATCTAAAAATAAAGCGCAGATAAATTATTATTCTCAAAAATACACATTAGAAATAACATATTCTTTTTAAATGATAATTATCTCTGAATATGTATAAAATGGGGTTATTATCTTTATTTCGCAAATCAGATACATTATATTTTCCAGGATGTATGATCTACTATAAATATAAAGAAAATTTTGAGCTATATCAAAAAATTTTTTCTAGGTTAGGAATCTCTTTTATTGTCTTAGAAAAAAGCGTTTGTTGTGGTATTGAAGCATTAGAGGCAGGATATGAACAAGAAGCAAGAAATATTGCGAGAGAAAATTATCAATTCTTTAAAGAAAATAATATAAAAAATATAATAACAACGTCTCCAGAATGCTACAAAGCATTTACAAAAAACTATCCAGAGTTTATACCAGAAGCAGATATAGAAATAAAAAATATATGGGAACTTTTATTAGAGTTGTTGCAAAAAAATAATTCTTATATTAGAAATAAACCAATGGAAACCATAACTTTTCATGATAATTGTTATTTAGGAAGGTATTGTAACATTTACGAAGCACCGAGAAAAATACTTGAGGCAATTGGATATAAAGTCCGAGAAATGGATAATAATAAAGAAAATAGTTTTTGCTGCGGCAGTTGTGGAGGCTTACCGAGAGTAGATGCAGAACTTGCAAATAATTTAGCTAAAGAAAGAATTCTACAAGCAAAAAGAATAGGGGTTAAGAAAATGGTAGTTATCGGTTTTGAAAACTTTCATTTATTAAACAAAAATTCAAAAAATTTAGGTATAGAAATTGTTGAATTGTCAGATGCTTTAGCTTTTGTTTTAGGAATAAAAAAGAGAGAGGTAATAAAAGAAGAGGAAATAGAAGGAGAAAATAAAATTTTAGAAGAAAATACTGAAGCTGAAATAAATATAATTGATGGATAAAATGGATAAATGTGTTTTTTGTAATTATAATGGAGACAAGAAAATAAGAGAAACAGATAATACTTTTACACTGTCAAAAACCACAGGTCAAACAGCTGTATTTTTAGTTACTGTGGTTTTTGAGCATGCTCCGAATTCCACATGCTATTTTTTACCACATGTTATAAACATGTGGAATTCGGACATTTTAAGCAATCCTTATTTATTAGTCGGACATTGCTTAGTTATTCCAATAGAACATTATGAATGTTTAGATGAAATTCCCAATAATATTTGCATTGAACTCTTTTTTGAAACAAGGAATGTTGCACGATTATTAAGGGAAAGATTAGGAGCTTCTGGAATTGATATAAGACATAATTTTCGCCCATTTCTAAGAGAAAGCCAATACAAAGTGAATCATTTACATTTTCATGTTATTCCTAGAGAACTTGATGATGAGTTATATCAAAAAAGCATGAAACATGAAGTAGGTGTATTCAAGGATTTTAATTCTGGATTATTAAATGACTTAAAAAGAAAATTAACATGAAAAGCTATGAACTAATATGTTATGACACTGATGCATCAAGAATAGAAGGAAAAGCAGCAAGAGTTTTTCATCCTGAAACCGAACAAGAGATAATGAAAATAGTTAGTAGTTCAATGGAAGATATTGTCCCTCGAGGATCTGGAACAAATGTAGTTGGAGGGTGTGTTCCTAATAATTCAATTGTGATAGACATGAGAAACATGGATAAAGTAACTAATTTTGACCCTGCAAAACAAACTATAACTGTTGAAGCAGGGATTACAATTAAAGAACTTAATGAGAAACTTAAAAAAATTAACAAAGAATTTCCAATTTATTTTAAAGAACAATCAACTATAGGTAGCATGATTGCAACAAATTGTATTGGAGATAAAAGCTTGAGATATGGGATAATGAAAGATATGATAGAGAAAATAGACTTCATAAATGGAAGAGGAGAATTATTAAATATTGGAAAAGCTGATCTTTCTGAAGTATGCGGAATGGAAGGCATAACCGGAATAATAACAAAGGCTATTCTTAGAATAATAAACTTACGAGAAAAGTCCCTTTCATTATTTCAATCAGATAATCTTGAGGAGGTACTTTCAATAGCAAAAAAACTAAAAATTGAAAGAGAAGTAGTAAGTCTAAAATTTTATTCAAAAAAAGTATCTTTGTTATTTGGTTTTCCAGAGAAATATCACATAATAGTCGGGTTTGATTCTGATAAAGGAAAAATAAAGGATAAGGATTACGAAAAAATATCGAATATAATAAAGAAAGAATACTATTCATTGTACTCAAACGATTATATAGAGAGTGAAGATGCAAAACTTTTCTATGATAAATTAAAGGAATTTATAACTTTTTTAGAAGATATAGATGTAATATATACAGGAGATTTAGGTTCATCTATAATTAATCCATTTTTTAAAGAAAAAGAAACAGACAAAAAAAATAAAACTATAGAAATAATAAAAAAAATAGGAGCAAAAAAAGGAAGGTATGGTATAGGTTTAAAAAGAAAATATTTAATAGAACCACTTGAAAAAAAGATTATACAAAGAATAAAAAAAAGACATGATCCTTTTTTTAAATTTAATAGAAACAAGTTAATAGATTTTCCGTTTACTGGAGAAACAAAAGATAACATTTCCAAAACTTCCATAACTGAAAAAATAGAAAAAAGCGAAAATTCCTCGACGCAACAATTAGACATTATAAAAGAATTTCATGAAAAAGATAACATTGAAATATCTAAAAAACCAAAACCTGACAAAAAAGAATACGATTTAATACGAGATATAATGACGAATAAATATGAAGACAAGGAAAGAAAAAATGTCAGTTGAATCATATAATCTAAAACAAGAAATAAAAGAAATAACAAGCAAGTGTATAAAGTGTGGTATGTGTAATAATTTCTGTCCGGTATTAAGAGATATAGGGAAAGAACAAAATTCTCCTCGAGGGATGGCTATAATGCTCGATCAAGGTTATTATGAGAAAATAGTGTATAAATGCACTTTGTGTAAAGTATGTGAGGATAACTGCCCTGTTGAATTAAAGCTCTGCGATGCATTTCAGAAAGCAAGAAGGTTACTGGTTCTTCAAAAAAAAGACCCCAAAGAAAATAAAGAGATGATTAATAATCTAAAAAATACAGGAAATCCGTTTGGAATTAAATTAAATGTTGTCAGTTAACTTCTATTGAGAACTTTGCATGAATCCAATTTCCGAAGACTTCATTTTCTCTGAAAATGAATGGATTAAAAAATCCTCCTTTTTGTTGTAATTGGGATTTTTTATTCCTAAGGAAATTTAGCAAAGTCTTCAAAATCTGAAAGTTTGTAAAAACCGAAGATTTTCAATGTCCGAAGATTCAAACTTGAATCGAGGTTTTGAAAATCCTTGATTTTCAATGAATCAGAAACTTCAGAAATTTTCAGATATTAAAATTTCTGAGGCCTCAAAAATCAATGATTTTTGAAGTTTTCAACTTATGAGTTCTTCTCAGAGAATTTTGTTGATTATATTTTTCAAAATTCTCTATTTTCAACAAGTCGTTCTCTTGCTATATCAGTACACTTAATATAAGGATTACGATTTTGGTCAAGTTGAATAGTAGCAAATAATTCTAAATCAATAGTGTAAATCCCTCTTGGAAACCATCCAATATAACATACTTCTGCTAGATTAATTCTTCTCAAAAGAAGTTGTTTTGTTTTAAGGATACATTCAGTCTGTCCTATAATACTAATTCCTATCCTGCTAGCATCATCGGCAAGGTCAGATGTTGTATATACAATATCTTTCTCTGTAAGTTTACTTTGTAAATTAGAATCCATCTATATAATTAGTCTTTCATTTCGATTTTAATATTAATATTCCTAGGAACATACAGCCTCATCACTGCATGAAGAACTCTATCATCCGCAGGCATATCAATAACGCGTGAGTGAATTCTCATCTCAAAATTATCAAACGTAGCAGTCCCATTTCCGCACGGAGATTTACGAGTTGTTATTTTGAGTTTCCTAGTAGGGAGTGGAACCGGACCACTTATTGGAACTCCAAGTCTACTTGCTATCTCCTTGATTTGAGTGCAAATTTTATTCAAATCATTTATATCCATGCTCTTCAATTTTATTCTTACCTTTGCCATGTTAAATTCTTCTCTTGTTTTTAACTTAATAATATAATTAATACTAATTGAGAAGAAGTATTTAAAAAGATTGCTATTTCTTTGGCTGTTTGTCTTATCCAGAAATAATGTCCTCTCGATAAATAAAATAAGTTCTGTTAATCAACAAATTCTGCCTAAATTAGTTGATTTTGTTAACTTTAGTAAATCTAAAAAAATTTTCAATTCGTGCATACTTCTCTACAATAACATACTTTGATATCACTTGCAAAAAGGTTTTAAGGATAGGTTTCCTTAAAATTCAATGAAAAAGAGGGAGTTATCACATAAATTATCATATATCTTGGTATTGTTTTTATTAACCAAAGTAGTTTTTGCAGAAGTGATAGTAACAATTGATAATGGAACATCTATAAATGCTAACGAAGACACGCTTCATATGTTTAATATAGCAATAGATAATAAAAACTCCAATTCTGTTATAAGCAATATTAGTATTACGATACCTTTTTCATTTTATTTTTTAAATAATTCTCAAGGAACTGATCTTAGGTCATATAATTTTAATAAAGAAGGAAATGTTCTGCAATATAGCTTTTATCTGGATGCATTAGAAAAAGCTAATTTTTGGTTTGACGCCACGCCCTTGGAGCCAGGAAACTATATAATAACAGTGACAACTGCAGGGAGTGCAGGGATTTTCTCTTCAAATCTTTATGTTTATGTAAATGATACTAATCTCTCATCAAACATATATTTTAAAAAACCCTCTGATGAAAACCTGGATAAAAAAGCGAGAAATTATATCCAGTATAAAATTACGACAACAGGGTATATCTCAAGTGTAACTGTTTATCTGTTCGCCAAAAACCATACTTTAAGAACATTTTCAAATAATTATTCAGGAAATTTTACTAATCTAGAAGATGGTTTTTATTATATTAATGCCAGCGGAATAAGTCCTGATGGAAATGCTCATTTTACAGAAACAAGGAAAATTTTTTTAGATACCACTCCTCCCCGAATAACACTCCTACAACCTGTTAATTCTTCTAATTATACTTCAGCATTCCAGACAGTTGGATTTAGATATAAAGTCGAGGATAATTCCGAAATAATTGAATGCAGCTTGCTTTTAAATAAAATAATTAATACCACAAGGACTAAGCCATCACTAACAGCCATAAATTCTTTTAACATAGCATTTGGACATGGCAGATATTTATGGCAAATAAGATGTACTGATTCACTTCTTAATAAAGGTTTTTCATCTTATAGGTCTTTTTTAGTGTTTGATCCTTCTGAACCTGTTGTGAGAAGGAATGGAACAACGCCTTCAGACTTACAAGATTCATTTCAAGAAGATATTCCAGATTATACCATTGATTTGAGAAAACCAGGTTCTGGAGCAACATGCAAACCTAATTGGGAATGTGGTAAATGGGAAGAATGCATTCCTTCATACAATATAGATGATCTAAAAAATATAGAGAATAATAAGATAGTTTTGCAAGGAGAGCAAAGAAGAGTATGTGTCGATAAAGGCGACTGCTATTTCGTAAAAGAAGAAAAAAGGTTTTGTTTTGAAGAAATAATCCTTTCTACACAGAAGGTAAATAAGTGTTTTAAAGACTATCTTGAATTTTATGATTCTAATGGCGTTGTCCTGTCAAGAATAGAGCTGAATCAAGATGTTATTGATATAGAATTTTCTCTGTCAGATACTATTTATTGTAGCCATTGTTATGATAGTGTTAAAAATTTCGATGAAACAGAAATTGATTGCGGTGGAGAGAACTGCCCAGAATGCAAAGAAAAATATATCTACAAAAAAACGTTTAAAGAGATTATAAAAGATATCATTAGTACTCTCTATAATCTTTTTCCAAATAATATTTTATTGGCAATAACATACCAAAAATAAAACTAGCCCATCCTATAAACCCTATTACAATCAAGATAAAATTTCTAATTAAAATAAATAGGGTTAAAATACCTGCCCAAGAGATTATTCCAGAAAGAAAAAGTATAACCCATGTAAACTTCTCTTTTCTTTTGTAAATATAATCTGATAAATAAGAGATAACTATACCATTAGACACAAGCATAATTCCTAATAGTATATTTAACAAAACAAATAAGTGTGCAATATCAGAATTATACCTTGAGAAAAATCCCCACAATTGAGAAATTGCCTTGAAATTGTATTTCATGTTAAAGCCTGAAAAAAACATAAAAAAAGCTCCAAAAATAATCATATAAAAACCATTATAAAAAGTTATAGAAGCTCCTTGTTTTACTCTACGAATGTTCATGAATTAGCTAATATTCTAGTATTTAAAAGAATTTATGAAAGGTAGTATAATTAAAAACACCCAGAAAATTTAGATAATGTTTCTTTATCAATGTTGCCTTCTATTTTTTTACCATTAATCATAAACGTCGGAAAGCTATTGATATTATTAAAAGTGCATACCTCATTATTTATTAAACAATTATACATATCAAAACTATCAGCATATTCCAATAATTTAAGTTTTTTTATGGCTTCTCCGCTATCCGCACTATTAATAAAAACCTTAATATCTTTATTTTCAAGGCAATCTCTGTATGGATCATCAAGCAATACAAACCCTGTATAACTAGTAATGCTATTAGATATAACATAAAATAAAACTACTAATAAAAGAAGGACTAAAATGCTGACTAAAATCATTGTAGCTCTTTTCATGAATAATTAAGGTTGCTATTATTTTTAAATGTGCCGATTATTCAAAAGAATAATTTATAAACCTTTATATCTTAATATTAAAATGAAAAAAAGAGGATTATTAGTATTAGTTTTAGTATTAACTTTAATATTTCTTTCTCTACTTTATGTGTCGGCACAAACAGTAGAATGCAATGACTTCATTGATAATGATGGTGATGGACTTATAGATGGATTAATTGAATTAAATTCAGATAATAATAAAACCTTAAAGGTTAATACAGATCCATTTGGAGACATTGCTACTAGTAATATTGATGGAGTCATGGAAGCTGTTGCTAAAAATATTTCAAATAAAAAAATGTCTTATAGTCTTAAATGGATAAACGGTTATGCCATTATTAGGAAGCAAGGTTCAACAATACATACTACTACCCTAAATAAAGTGTGTAATGTCCTTGGCTATAAAAATGTACTATCTCATGCCTGTGTTAGTCCACCTTATGAAAATAGATGTAATTTTGTTTCGCCTGGTGATAATTATTTATGGATATTTGATAGTACTATAAATAACTTTAAAGCAATTGGTGCAACTGGCAACGAATGGCTAAGCGAAATTACCTGTGAAGATAGATTACCAGAATGCAGTGACGGCTGGGATAATGATAAAGATGGAGAAATTGATTATCCGAATGATACAGGATGTTTTTCTCCAAATGATGATTCTGAACTTCCTCATGATCCTGGATGTTTTAATTTAAACGATACTGTTGAAAATGATACCGCACCAGCTTGCAGCGATGGCATGGATAATGATAATGATAGTTTAATAGATTATCCAAATGACCCTGGTTGTTGTAGTATAAGTGATATAAATGAAGTTGACAATTTACCTCAATGCTCTGACGGATGCGATAATGATAATGACACTTTTGTGGATATGGATGACCCTGAATGTAAAAACCCAGATTGGGACGACGAGAGCAAACCTCCTCTTTCATTAAATGTATCTCATTGGGCAAATATGCTTAATGAGCCAATTGCAAGAGCTGATTTAAACGATAGTGTGAAGTTAATTGTTAGAGGAGATTTTTTAACAGGAGAAATTATTAACTATGAAATTTATAAAGAAAATGCAATATTCTGGATTGATATAAAAGTTAATGAAGGAAAAACTCAAGGATTTTACATATGGAGAGCAGGCAAAAAACAAGATGGAAGTTTTTCAGAAGGAGATTATTATTTTAAGGCGAGAATTAATAGAACTAATAATAACGAGACAGACTCTCGCTATCTTGCTAATGGAAGCGATAATCCTTACGGAATCCTAAGCGTAGGCCCAAAATATAATGATAACCCTAGAATACGCATAATATCTCCAGAAAACAAACAGATTTATTTTCTTAATGAACTTTTAAATTTTACTTTTATTATAGAAGATGAAGATGACCAGTTTTTTGCTTATGATATTACTCTCGGAGAGCTAGGAGAAAGAAGAACAGGATTATCACAAGGAATAATAAATTTTAATTATTCATACAAGCAGACAGCACAGAAAATTATTTTTGTGACAGTAACAGATGAGAGAGGAGGAAAATCTGATGAGTTTATTTCAATTCTTATTATAGATTCAACTGAATCTAAATATGTTTTTTCCTACATTGATAGCCCTGTTCGTGGTGCTTTTATTAGCGGAAGAAATGTGACATTTGATGCAACAAGCAGTTATGCTATTGATGAGGTTATTGAAGCTAATGGCACTAGAATTTTAACTTGTTTATCAGGCTTCTGTCCTTTAACAACAAAAGGATGTCCGCCAGATTATAATATTTCAAATTGTCCTATAGTTGTAAATAATGCTCCGAATGATTCTTCTCTGGCAAATTATACATTGATGTATTTTACATGGAAATTTGATGGACCACAAGGCTTTGAGGAAACATGCAGCGAAGAACAAGGATGTGATGAATTATTCTCTAAACTTTTCTCAGTTCCTGGGAATTATCTTGCTACATTAAATATAAGCATCAATCCAAGTTCAAGCATAAGCGTTTCTTTCGATACGACAGATGAGTTAAGAAAGCCTGTTTCACTTTCAAAAAGAAGTTATAAGACAAATAACCTAATCAATCTTATGTTATTAGTAATAATTTTTTGTGCTATTGCTTTGTTGTTAATAAAATATTTTAATTCTTCCAAAAAAATTAGAATTAGAAAAAAATGACTTATGAAAAGAATTCTAATAAACTTAACCAGGATTTCAAGCAAGGTAAAATATTTCTTGTTTTAATTATTCTAATTTTATTAATTCTATTAATCTTATACAAACAACAATCAATATTAATCTTATTTAAAGCAGTTTATGAAGACAGACAGAATCAGCAAGCCCAAGAGTTAGCATCAGAAACTTTGGAAACAGAAGAAAATATTGACCTAACAGATAATACGCTTATTTTATACAATGAAAATGCTCTTGATTCTAAGGAAATAGCTGAATATTATGCGACAAAAAGAGGAATTAGTTTTTCACAAATATGTCCTATAAAAGTCCCAACAGGAATGTATGCAGAAAAAAAGCATTTGTATGGAGCAAGAAGAAAAGTTATTGAAAATTGTATATGTGCTCTTATTCCTATTGATAAAAAACCCGCTCTATGTAACATAGACAACATTGATGAAATAGCAAAAGTTTCTCCTATAACTCATTTAGTTTTTATTAGAGGGATTCCTGCTAGAGTAACAGGAATTGGAGATTCCCAAGATTTTGAAGAGCCTTCATTTGACTTTTTTTTATCATATTTGCTTTACAATAGCAAAATTGAATTTTTGAAAATTGGAACAGAAGTTTATCATGTTGATACTAGATTGCCATCAAATTATCATGGAAGAAAAAATAATGTAGATGATTATCAAACCGATGATTCTATTAGCGGGCGCATTAGAGAAATTAATCCATCTCTTGATAAAATGCCTGCATATGGAAGAATTGATGAAATAACAAAAGAAAGAGCTAAAGCTTTAATTGATAGGACAGTAAACGTAGAACAACAAGGATTATCTGGTAATTTTTACGCTACTTTAGATTTATATAATAACGTAGAAATAATTAATTTTTTAAGTACATTAAAATCAACCAGAAAGGATGAATGTGGAAGTAATATACAAAATGAGTTGGCGAATACAGGAACATGGTCAGATGAAACATGCAGTGTAGGAGCCACAAAAACTCAAATTCCGGGAGAATCAAATGCTGAAATAAAAGAGGTTATTAATCCTGTTTTATATCTTGGTGCAAGATACGAAGGAAATGGTCATTCTGCTTTTGACGGGTTTAATAATATGTTAAAATGGAAAAAAGAAAAAAATTGTATTGCTTTATGTAATGATTTTAGTAGTGAAAATGAAAGAGAAGCATGCAGAGAAAAATCTTTAGATTATTTTAAAGAGATAAACACAGAATGTGTTGGAACAAGAAGTCTTATGGGATGGCAGTTACGAAGTTATCCTGTTCAATATTTTGGATTTTTTCCGAAAGGATGGACAACCAATGAAGGTGGAGCAAGCGAAAAAACACTTCCTATCATAATTCAAGGAGATTCTTTTAAAAATGAAAAATTTACCGACGATAAATATCTTCATTTTGGTTCTTTAGATCAAAAAGAGAATTCAGGATGTTGGTTAGAAGATGGAACAACAGAAATTTGTTTTGAAATTCCAATAATAAACCTCATAAAATATATGTCATATAACATTCCTATTGATGCTCAAAAAAATTTTAATTTTAGATTAAGATACAGAATTCCAAAAGAGAGCCTTGGAAAAAAGATTAATGTAGTTATATATGGCAGATTGAAAAATAGTAAAACCTATAAAGTTATTAGTAGCAATGCTATAACACTAGATAAAAGCGATGAATGGGTTTTGAAAGAACTTAATTTTGCTTTTAATAATAATTTAGGTGAAGAAATTGATTTAATAAGATTAGACATTTATTCTAACTTTAACTTAAGAAATTGGATTGACCTTGATGGAATAGAATTAAAAATAGATGAAGTTGATATAATAAGTATAGATGATGGTAGTTTTAGCGCATCTCCATATAATCAAGTAGTTGGTGGTGATTGGGCATCAAATGTTATTGGAAGAATAGGAGGAGTTGCATGGTGGGGAAGTTCGTCTCATTTTGGTACAGGAGGATTTTCATTTAACAATCCTTATCGTTTTTCAGGAGCATTTTTTTCAGGAAGAACCCTAGGAGAATCATTAATTTATGTAGGTAGTGGATGGGCTGGTATTATTTATGGAGACCCTTTATATAGGCCTGCAGGTGTTAAAATGTATTTAGACAATGGTTATCAAAAAATATATTCTAACAATTATATAAATCCTAAATGGCACGTATTTTCTCTTAACACTCCTGAAACAGGAAAACTATACCTAACTGCGTTTAATGGTCTAGATGGAGAAAGCCAATGGAGTCTAAGTATTTGTAATAGTATAGAAGATTTTTTCCCTGCAGAAAAATGTCCAGAATGGACCATGCTAAAAGAAGGAAAAGGAGTTGTATTTGAAAAAGAATCAGGATATACATCAAAAGACTTTGTAACAGATACAACAAAAGAACAAAAATTTATATTAAAACTAAGAACATGGAGGCAGGGAGATGAAAAAAGCATTTTGGAGAATTATGCATTTTTTCATTATGTTCCAGATGTTTCTTGTGAAAAGATTGCCTGCAAAAATTTCAATTACCTTGATAAGAACCTAAACTGTAACTATGAAAATTATACGGGAGGCATAGAAAAAAATTATTGTGAGCAGGGAATTTATAAAGGAAGGCTAATTGAAAACAAAAATTTTTTTTGTACAGACAACAGACTGCCGAGCGAAATAGGTAAATGCACTGAATGTTATTCTGATAGCGATTGTGATGATAGCAACGACAACAACGGAAAAGAATTTTGTCATGTATACAATGAAGAAATATTAACCGGATTGTGTTATAAGTTTGACTCTGAATGGAGCAAGGAAATAACTAATTGCGAACAACTTCAATTAATAAATAGGAATTTAGAAGAAAATTATGTTTTAGTTAATGATATTGATTGCAGTAATTCTGTTCATTGGTTTAATGGATTAGGTTTCCAACCAATTGGACCAAACTTTTCTGGAATATTAGACGGCCAAGGTCATAAAATTAAAAATTTAAAAATTAGTAATTCATGGAGTAATGATGCAGGTTTATTTGTGAAGATTTCTAAGGGCACTATTAAAAATTTGCATATAGAAAATAGTGAAATTAAAGGTAAAAGAGTAGGCGGATTTAGTGCGTTATGTTATATAACAACTATTTCTGACTCATCTTTTAATGGAAATTTAATAGGAGATAATGTTGGAGGCTTCTGTGGCCAAAACTATTTTCTTAATATTGAAAGAAGTTATTTTAAAGGAAAAATAAAAGCAAATAAGATTGCAGCAGGAGTTTCTATTGGGAATAATATAGTACCATTTCTTAATTCTAATATTGTAACTATACGAGATAGTTACGTTGACGCAACTATAGACAGTAAATTTGTTTCAGGATTTATCCATAATGCAACTTCCTTAAATATTGAAAATAGCTATGCGAATATTACTTCTTTAGGAGATAGTGCTGAAAATTCAGGCTTTACTCATATAATAATAAGTTTTCATGCAGATGAAAATACAGCAAGATTGAAAGAACTTTTTCGAATCTCGCCGGATTTTGAAAAATTTGAATTTAAAGATTATCTTGATGAAATTTTTGAAGATAGTAAAGTCTCAATCAAAAATTCCTTCAGTATCATGAATATTCAAGGAACAACTAACGGCTTTTCAAAAAATAGTGAAAATATTAATACAATAGAGAATAGTTATGTTTATTCACCAACATCTTGTTTTGGTCCATCAGGAACTGAAACATGTTCTATTAATTCTCTTAATTACTTCTACAATTATGACAATGAACCAATGAAAAGCTGGGATTTTAATATTTGGAGTGATTACAATAAATTAAATTATTTTCCTCAATTAAAAAATAGTGAAACAACAGAATGCGTTAATGAAATTATAAATAGAAATCTTCCTTTCTGTGGCAAAGGAGAATGTAGAAGACAAGGAACATTTATTTGTTCTTCAGGAAAAATAGAAATTAAATGCGAGCCAGGAATACCTGCAAGCGAAGAAATATGTGACCTTAAAGATAATGATTGCGATGACCAAATAGATGAAATTTGCAGTAGTTGTGCAATGTATCCTAATGCAGATTTATGTGCAGAAAATGAAATATGTCCTGGAACAGCTATAATAGGAGATAGTTTTTTAGAAAATTGTTGTACAATTGAATGCGTTCTGCCTTCATGGAATAGCTGTAGTCAATGTGGACAAGGATTATTTAATACTTGTGATAGAGAAGAATGTTATGGAATTGATGAACAATGTTATTTTGACACAGGATTAATAAACAATTGTATTTCATGCAGCAATATTAATGATTGTTCTAAATACAATGGAGAACAAAGCTGCAGTGATGATGTTTGTGGTTTAGAAAATTGCGAGTTTGTGAACAACAAATGTAGAGCAGTACTTTGCGGGAATAATGATATAGATGAAGGAGAAGTATGTGACAGCAATACCAAAACATGCGCTATTAATGGATATGCTGGAACACAGACATGCAATCAACAATGCACTGCCTTTGGTCCTTGCCAAACAACTGAAAAATGTGGAGATGGGATAAAAAATGGAAACGAAGAATGCGATGATGGAAATAGTGAAAATAGTGATGGATGTTCTGTGAGTTGTCGAATAGAAGCTGGATGGCTATGTTCTGGGAAGCCGAGTGTTTGTAATAGAATAACCAATGAACCTGTTTTAACAATTTATTTTCCTAAAGAAAATGAACATTATAAAAATACTGCTATTCCGATTAAATTTACTGCAAATGCTCTAAGTTGTGAGTTTATTATAAAAGATAATACTGGAGATGAAGTTAAAAGAGAAACAGGATGTAATGTAGACACAGATGTAATTATTAAGCCTGCACAAAGAGGAAATTTAGAGCATTACAAAATTGAAATTATTATTAAAGATAATTCTGGAAATGAATTAAAAAGAGAAATGGTTGATTTTGTTGTAGAGCGTACAAGAGATGTTATCATACAATATAATGAATTTAGAGAAAATAAAAATACAACTTATCTAGATGAATTATCTGATGACGAATTAAAAAATATTAAACTTATACTCGACGATGGCGAAAAAATTGAAGTTGAATTTCTTGAAAAAATTAATTTGTTAGAAGTAGCTAACCGAAATCAAGAAAAATTTATAAATTTAGATGCATACATTGAAATATCTTCTAATAGTATAAGTATTGATTCAGAAAATATTTCTGTCTTAAACAAATCTGCTCGTATTACTTTAAAACAACTAACATTAGAAAATCCAATTATCCTTAAAGATGGCGTATTCTGTGATAAATGTACTATTGAGTCCTATACAAATAGTACCTTAATGTTCACTGTTCCAGGCTTTTCAACCTACAAAGCTGTTGAATATTCATCAGTATTTTTTTGTGGAAATACTATTTGTGATACCGGAGAAACCTGTTCAACTTGTTCTCAAGATTGTGGTAATTGCCCATCTTCTGGAGGTAGCAGTGGAGGCAGCAGTTCAGGAAGTTCCGGTGGAAGTAGAGGAGGAACTACTCCTGACTTTAGCAGAAACATTACAAATAAAACTATCCAAAATCAATCTTCAATAAATGTTACAACAATAAACAATACTGGAAATACAATAGAAAACAAAACTACTATCAATGATGTTGCTGAGACAAAAGAAAGCGATAAAATTAAATTAGTAATCGGTATAATATTATTATCACTTATTATAACATTAATCATCATATATTTATTTCAAAAGAAAAGAAAGAGTTTTAAAAAACCAACCATAACTTTATAAATAAAAAATAATTAAATAAATATGGCAATTTGGTTATGGATAGTGTTGATAGCAATACCTGTTTTAATAATTATAATAGCCATTTATTATTATAATAGGTTCGTAGTTCTTGAAAATAGGATTGATAATAGTTCAGCCCAAATTGATGTTCAACTAAAGAAAAGAGCGGATTTAGTCCCTAATTTAGTAAAAACAGTGAAAGGATATGTAAGGCATGAGAAAGATATTTTTGATAAAATTACTAAAGCACGTTCAGAATTAATGAGAAGTAAGGATATTGGAAATAAAGTTAAAGCAGGAGATTTGCTACAGGGATTTTTAGGGAGACTAATAGCCATTGCAGAGAGCAATCCTCAAATACAATCAAATGTAAATTTTCTTGAATTGCAAAAAGAGCTTTCTGCTATAGAGGATAAAATTGCATATTCAAGACAGTTCTACAATGATTCTGTTATGGATTATGAAAATGCCTCTGAAAAATTTCCAGGAGTATTTTTCTTTAAAATGTATGGCAGAACAAAAAGGCAATTTTTAAAGATACCAGAAACAGATAAAGAAATGCCTGAAATAGAATTTTGAATTAGGATAAGGGAATAGGAGTTGATAATTTCCGACTTTCTTTTTTCTAAAAATTTTACCCCACAAAAACAGAAAACTAATTTAATAAGAAATTCTTTAATATTTGATATGAGAAAAAAATACTATTTATTTAAAGAGAAAATAAAGAAAAATTTCAAAGAAGCTCTTGAGCAAAAACCAGTTCCTCAAGAAATAGCATTAGGATTTTCAATAGGAACAGCAATTGCAATTTTGCCAAGTTTTGGCTTAGGTGCTTTAATAGGAATTTTAATAGCTTTTATCTATAAAAAAATTAATAAAGTAGCGTTGTTCTTGTCATTTGTGTTCTGGAATCCATTTCTTCTTGCACCTCTCACAGGGTTAAGTTACATTATCGGAGATTCAATTTTAGAAGATGCTCCATCAACTATTTTTGAATTAGAATTTTTCAATAAAATTTTTATTTATACAGTTAGATATCTAGTAGGAAATATAATTCTTGCATCTATTTTAACAATTACTAGTTATTTTATCGTTCTTTATATATCAAAGAATTACATAAAAAATACTTTACAGATAAACAACAATCAACAGCTGTAAAAATCCTATAAGCAGTCCAATAACTCCTCCCAGCCATACAATAAATTTCATTTCATTTTTGAAAACTTTATGGATTAATAATTCTAATTCTTTATCAGATAAACTATTAACCTGTGTTTCAACAGCTTTCTTAAATTCTTCAATAACCATCTTACCAATTATAGGAATTTTTTCAATTTTTTTAAAATAAGGTGGCATTATATCAGGAGTTACCTCGCTAATTTTTTTTGCTAAAACTGCTTTTCTTTTCGGGATAATTCCTTGAATTCCAAAAATTTTTCTTTTCGGATGGAAAAGCATGACAATAACTAAATAATTTGTTATATATCCTATAAAAAATCCTATGATAGGTATTAAGAGTAATTTCCAATCCATCTTTTATTTGGTAAACTTTAATTATGTTAACATAAACCTTGGAGGTTTATTAATGCTTCTGAATATCGCATTCCTTAATCTCTTTGTTCTGAACATGAAAGAAACATTTATAACAATTTTTATCCATAATAAATAATGATAAATATTTTTGAGATTATTGATAAAAAAGGCAGGAAAGTTAAATTAACAAAAGAAAGATGGACGCATATAAGAATAGAGCATTCAAATATCGAAAATCCAGAGGAAATTTAAATATATAAATGATGAGAGCTCTATATTATCAGCTCATTTTGTAAGGAATATAAAATGAAAGGAAATATGAGAATTTATTATGATGAGGAAGGAGATTATTTAGAGATATTTATAGGAGGTCCTAGTCCTAATTATGGAGAGGATATTGCTTCCGGGGTGACTGTTTTTAAAGATGAAGAAACAGACGAGATTATAGGAGTAGGAATACTTAACTTCAGGAAAAAAGCAAAAGACCTCAAGGATATTGAACTAAAACTTCCGTTTAGAATAATTTCAGCATCTTAGAGTTGCATTCCTTAATCTCTTTTGTGAATATGAAATCCTGGGTTTTCTTTATTTTTCTTTTATTTAGATTTTATAGTAAGACCTTTTATGCAGACTTCAGAAGATGTTTTGTATATCTCAACTTCACTAATTCTTCATATGCTTCCCAGACATCATTAGGTATTTCCTGAAAAATTTGGAATCCTTTTTCTGGGTAAATTTTAATTCTTTGTAAATCACCAACGATAATATTAATCATATCATCTTTTGATATTTCTTTATTTGGATAATCCTCATAACTAATTGGTGGAGAGGTTACTATTACTTTCTTGTCAGGCCAATGTATCTTAATCGTTGCATATGTTCTTCTTTCCATATAAGGTTTCTGAACTGCAATAATTGTATCAAAATGAAGACTTCTTTCTTCCAAAATTATGTCAGTAAGAAGTATATTCTCACCACAATTTTTTGCTTGATTCTCAATAATAATTTTTCGTATATAAAGTATAAAGGGTTAGCCTTTTTAGGTGCTAACCCTATGTTGTTTTATTCAACAAACAACATTATTACAAAAAAAGAATTATA
>JAGVWY010000038.1 GCA_018304055.1 Candidatus Pacearchaeota archaeon | reverse complement strand
CGACCACGGATAGGTGTATGTCGTATGTTTTACAAAACAATAAAGATTAAATATGAAATAAACTTTATGGTTTAGAATTCTTATAGGGGTTTACTATATGTTAAAATAACCTATTTACATCCTCACCATCACCAATAACAAAGCAACAATAGAAACTAATTTTATGAGAATATTTAAACTAGGACCTGCAGCATCTTTTGCACCATCTCCTACTGTGTCACCGACAACTGCTGCTTTGTGAGCATCACTTTTCTTTCCTCCAAGATTTCCTTTTTCAATATATTTTTTAGCATTATCCCAAGCACCACCAGCATTAGACAAAAATACAGCAAGTAAAAATCCTGTAGCAGTCATACCAACAAGAAGTCCTCCTAATGCACCAACTCCCATTGTGTATCTAATGATAATAGGAACAAGAACTGCCAATAAACCAGGAATTATCATTTGTTTAAGTGCAGCAGCAGTTGAAATTTCAATAGGCTTAGAATAGTCAGGTTTTCCTTTTCCTTTTATAAGATCTTTATTCTCTTTAAATTGCCTTCTTACTTCATTTACCATTGCATATGCTGACTTTCCAACCGAGTCAAGAATTAAAGCACTAAATACAAAAGGCAATAATGCCCCAAGAAATACTCCTCCAAGTATTGTTGGCTGTAAAATATCAATTGTTTGTAATCCAGCTTTTTCTCCAAAAACAGAAAATAAAGCTAAAGCAGTTAAAGCAGCAGAACCAATAGCAAATCCTTTCCCCATAGCAGCTGTTGTATTTCCTACAGCATCTAATTCTTCAGCCCTTTTTCTTACTTCACCTTCTAATCCTGCCATTTCAGCTATACCTGCCGCATTATCTGCAACAGGACCATAAGTATCAGTAGCTAAAGTTATTCCTAAAGTAGATAACATTCCAACAGCAGCAATAGCAATACCAAACAAACCCGCAAATTTAAAAGCTAAAATTATAGCAATAACAACAGTAATAACTGGAATAGCTGTACTTAACATTCCAACAGAAATTCCTTTAACAACATTTGTTGCAGGCCCTGTTTCAGATGCTTTTGCAATAGATTGAGTCGGCTTTCTACTATCAGAAGTATAATATTCAGTTGATAATCCGATTATTATTCCTGCGAATAATCCAGTAATAATAGCATAAAAAACATTTATATTTTCTTTTCCTAAAATAAACCACACGGCTAAAAATGAGAATATGACAACAAAAACAGAACTTAAAAATATACCTTTATTTAGAGCTTTATGAGGATCACCTTTAGTTTTCACGAAAAATGTACCTAAAATAGACGCTATAATACCAAGTGCAGCAATTACTAACGGAAATAAAACTCCTTTTAAGCCATATGAGTTGTTAAAAAATATTAAAGCAAGTGCCATTGCAGCAATAATGCTTTGCACGTAACTCTCGAATAAATCTGCTCCCATTCCAGCAACGTCTCCAACGTTATCTCCAACATTATCTGCAATTACTGCTGGATTTCTTGGATCATCTTCTGGAATTCCTGCTTCTACTTTACCGACTAAATCAGCTCCCATATCTGCTGCTTTCGTATAAATTCCTCCACCAACTCTCGCAAATAGTGCAATTAAACTAGCTCCAAATCCAAATCCAAGTAAAATATCTAAATCTTTAAAAATTAGATAACTGACAATAACTCCAACTAAACCAAGTCCAACAACTGTTAGGCCCATAACAACTCCTGAAGAAAAAGCAATTTGTAATCCTTCATTTAAACTTTTCCTGCAACCTTCAGTTGTTCTTGAATTTGCACTAGTTGCAACCATCATTCCAGTAATTCCTGCAATGGAAGATAATATTGCTCCAAATAAAAACGCTATTCCTGTTTTCACGTTAAGAACAAGCATTAAAATAATAGCAACAATAATAGCAACAATTGAGAGAATTTTATACTGTTTCGTCAAATAACTTTTTGCTCCTTGTTGAATTAATCGAGAGAGTTCTACCATTTTTTCATTTCCAGGACTTTTTTTCTTTAACTTTTGTGAAAGATAAAATGCAAATAATAATCCTAGAATTCCTATTCCTAACAATGCTAATTCATATTTCATGATCGTATGAAAACCTATGGTTTCCCTCCACTCAAAATTTGAATGTGTTTATTTTTCATATATTACCCCCTTCAAAATTTTAGAAGTCACCATTACTAAGGTTGACTTATTTTTAATTTTCATTTTTAATTAACAAAAAACAGATTTTTAAAGTTTTTGGATGTTTTTGGAAAATGTAAACCAATAATTATTTCTTAATTAGTCAGAAGGTTTATCTGCACATGCAAAAATCAATACCTTTTTTAACTTTCATCCCCTAATTTTTTCATGGAACAGAAACAAATTGACATTAAAAAAATTAATGAGAAATTAAAGAGCTTCTTAGAATTGTAATATGGGAAAATTAACTTTATGCTTTTTAATAATGGAATGTGCTGATAATTTTGGGTTTGAATTCCCTTGTCTAATTAGGGGAGAAAGTATTAATGAAGTTCTTGATAGTGTTAATCATAGTGGATATTCGCCATCTGTCCCTATAGATTATATAAGTAATGGTATTCAATGCAGGGCACTAGTTCCAGGAAGAATCGTTGAAGTAGTTTACTATGGAAGTAACACTAAAAAAAATATCTCATACCAAGAATTTAAAAAATTAGGAAATCCCATTGAAATATAGTAAACCGATTTAACTTTATTGGTAAATTGGTTTCCTAATAAGTCAAACAACAATCAAAAAACCGAAGAAATTAGTTGTTTGACTATATAAGAAAAAACAAAACCAATAAAAACCTTTATCTCTTATTTATCTTATGAAAATAATCCTAGACACAAATTTCATAATTTATTGCACGAAGAAAAAAATTGATTATGTAGAAGAACTTAACGATTTAATCATTGAAAATTTTGAAATTGTTATTTCTGAACAAGTTTTAGAGGAGTTAAAAAAAATAACTGAAAAGAAAAAACAAAATCTTCCTTTATATAAGAGAAAACCAAAATTTAAAAAAACAACTGGAAGAGATAAAGAAGCTGCATTATTGGCTTTGAAAATTATAGATAAAAAGTTAAAAGACAAAGAAATTGAAAAAATAAAAATTCTAGGAAAAAATGTAGATGACGCATTAATTAACCTAGCTAAGCAAGATTCCAAGAATATAATTTGTACTTTAGATAGAGAAATGAGAAAAAAATTAGGAAGGGTAATCTTGATTAATAGCAAAGGAAGACTAATTTTAACTAGATGATTTCACTAATTTTTTATTTATTACTATTTCTAATTTTATTTAAATTTTTTTCTATAAACGATTGAAGATTGTCCATAAAAATCACAAACTAGTAAGCTTTAAAAACCTCTCTTTTTTAATATTTCTAACATGTTCTATCTAACTGAAATTGAAGATTATGTAAGGGTAGAGCCTAAATTATTTGGCTTAAAAACTAGCGATGCTGTTGCAAAGCAGCTTCAAGAGACCTATAATGATTATCATGATAAAGAAATAGGAGAAGTTATTGGTGTTGTTTCAGTTTTGGAAGTAGGAGACGGTATTATAATACCTGGAGATGGCGCAGCGTATTACAAATCCAAATTTAAGCTGTTAGTGTGGAAACCAGAATTGCATGAACTTGTATATGGGATAATTGATGAAATAACAAACTTTGGAGCATTTATGAATCTCGGGGTTATGAAAGGAATTATACACATCAGCCAAACAATGGACGACTACGTAAGCTTTTCATCAACAAATACCTTACTTGGAAAGGATTCAAAAAAAGTGCTAAAGAAAAAAGATGCGTGTTTGGCAAGAATAATTGCAATATCATATAGGGGTTCTCAGCCAAAAATTGGATTGACTATGAGACAGCCAGGATTAGGGAAATTAGAGTGGATTTCTGAAGAAAAGAAGAAAGTTAAAGTTGCAGCAAAAAAAGCAGCTAAAGAAAAATAAAATGGTAAAAGAAAAAGCATGCAAGCTCTGCAAATTAATATATGAAGGAGATATTTGCCCTAATTGCGGAAGAAAAGAAATATCAGATGCTTTCAAGGGAAAAGTGGAAATAATTGATACAGAAAAATCACAGCTAGCAAGACATCTCAAAATTAATAAGAAAGGTTGGTATGCTATCAGAATATAGTTCTAAAATGGAAATTAAAAATGAAATAAGAAACAGTTTGTTGAAAAGACAGGAATTAGAAATGGTTATAGAAGCAGATAAAAATCCGAGTTTTGAAGAAGCTAAAAATATAATTGCAGAAAAATTCTTAAAACCTATAGAAACAATAGATGCCTATAATATAATAGGGAAATTTGGCAAAAATAAATTTGAGATTAAAGCATATATTTATGATTCTAAGGAAGACTTTGAAAAAATAAAAGCCCTGCAATTAACTAGAAAAAAAAGAAAAGAACTAGCGAAACAAGCTGATGAAGAAAAGAAAAAAGCAGAAGAGGAAAAAAAGAAAGTTAAGGAATCTAATTCAGAAGAAGAGAAAGAGAAAGTTGTAGAAGAGAAAAAACCAGGAAATGCTTAAGAGCATTAAGTTTTATAAACTCTAAGCTCTTTAATTTATTATGCAAAAAAGAGGAACTAAAAAATTAAAAAAAACTTCTAAAAAAAACAATTTTGAAAAACAGTTGGAGAAAGAAGTAAGGGAAATTGAGTCGTGGATGAAAGAGAGGAGAAAATTCTTAATAAAGCTTGGGTGGGTCTTGTTATTTATAACTCTGCTTTTAATCTTATCAAATATTTTTCTAAGAGTGAAGGGTGTAGGGATATAAACATTTAAATATCCTTTCTTTTACCATATCATATGGCAGAGAAAAAGGCAGAGAAAAAAGGCAAAAAACCACATAAGAATAAACCAACATCAAAAAAATATACAAAATATAAGATTGAAGGAGATAAAATAATAAGAGAGAAATATTGTCCTAGGTGTGGTCCTGGAGTATTCTTAATGAACGCATCTAATAGGTTATACTGTGGCAGATGCAGATATACAGAATTCTTGAAGAAATCAGAGTAAAATATTCATATTAATTAAACCTAGGAAAAAAGGGCTTTAACAATGCAAGCCTATTTTTCCTAGGGAAAAGAGGTGTTCTTATTATAATAAGGGTTTTTATTTTAAAATATTTTATTTTAACTTTGTAATGAGTAAAAAAATGAAAAAGTTTATTAAACCCTAGAAAAGCCGGTGTCACACACAAGAATGTGTGTCCTGGCTCTTCTGGGGAAAAAGAGGTGATACTATATATACTATTTTAAAGTTTATAAATCTTTCGATTTTGTTATAACTAAATAATGACATCATATATTATAGGGCATTATTCATATTATAATGATTATTATCAAATATATGCTTGTTTTTACAGTAGTTTTATACTTCTTCTAGAATAGTAATACATTTTATAAATCCTTTTACATAATATAAATATGATATTTGAGGAATTTTTCAATGAAGAACTAGAGATTGAAGGAAAAGAAGAAAAAGAGGTTATAGAGAAAATAACTCCTAATCAAGTCTATGATGTTATTACCAGTAAGAAACCAGATTGGCAAACAATTATTTATGATCTTATTAATTCAGAGCAATTGGATCCATGGGATATAGACATTATTGTTTTAACAAACAAATATTTTGAAAGAATCTTCCAAATTGAGGACATTGATTTTTATATTTCAAGCAAGGTACTTTTTGCGGCTTCATTATTATTAAGAATAAAATCTGAATTTCTTCTTAATAAATATATAAGAAGCATTGATGAAATTCTCTTTGGAAAAAAACCTGTTGTAAAGGAAATTGAAAGGATTGAAATTGACGATTCTGAATTACCTTTTTTAATTCCTAAAACTCCTCTTCCAAGATTAAGAAAAATAACCCTAAACGAATTAATGGAAGCGTTAAACAAAGCAATAAACACAGAAACGCGCAGAATTAAAAAAGAGCTTGCTATTAAAAGGGCCCATAAACTAGCTCAAGTTGATATACCTCAATTTAAAAAAATAAATATTAAAGATAGGATTAGGGAACTTTATGCAAGGATACTGACGGCGTTAAAAAAACACGAAAATGCTGAAAAAGTAGCGTATTCAAATATTGCAGGAAAAGAAAAAGAACAAAAAATAGCTTGTTTTCTTCCACTATTGCATTTATCAAACACTAAAAAATTATGGGTTGATCAAGAAAAACATTTGGATGAAATCTGGATATACCATTATAATTATTTTGAACTTAATAAAACTAAATTTTTAGAAGATTTAGAACAGGATATTGAAATGATGAAAGAAGAACTTGCTTCAGCAGAAAACCTCGATGAGAAAAAATCTTCATTAGAAATCGCAAAACAAAAGAAAGAAGAAAAAAATCAGTTTAAAGAAGAAATTAGAAAAGAGTTAGAAGAAGAATTCAAAGAAATTGAAAATGTAGCTAAAGATCTTGCAGAGTAAGAGGGATTTTCAAAATTAGAAGAAGAGAAAAAACAAATAGAGAAAGAAAAGAAAATTGATGAGATAACTGGATTTAACGATGAGAGGATTTAGTTTAGCGAGTTCTCTTCAGATATCTCTCATAAAATTATTTTCCCATTTTCTTATTGAACTCTCGCTAATTATTGCTTGGTTATTTGTTAGTTCTTTTCTTTTTTTGCTTCTGTACATAATTCCCATGATAAAGCCGATAAAAATACCTGTTATATGAGCTATAGCTCCAATATTTGTCGGCCCAAATGCTCCTAATCCTCGTAAAATGTCTCCAGTTATCCATACTGCAGATGCCAGGAAAAGAGGCATAGGAATGCCAAATGCAAAAACAACAAACAAAGGCCTTATAATTGTTAACGCACCAATAACACCATAAATAGCACCACTAGCTCCAAGACTTGCATCATAATAATTAATAGCTATTACATTTGCAATTATTCCAGAAACAAAAAACACCCATAAAAATCTCCTGCTACCAATTAAACTTTCCAAGACTAATCCGAAAAAAAACAATGCCAATAGATTATAAGCAAGATGAGAAACACTTCCATGAAGAAAAATCGCAGTCACAAATCGCCACATCTCTCCGTTATTTGCTCTGTCATCTAAAATAAACAATTCAGTAAACCCATTTATAAATACCTGAAATAAAAAAACAATTATCATAAAAATGCTGAACCATATCGAATAATATCTAAATTTTTTTGCCATTTTACAATTTCCCTTTTTTAATTATATCCTTAATTTCTTTAATATATTCTGTTAATTTTTCAAAGTCCTCTTTAACTTTGTTAAAACCATTTTTCATACCTATTTTTATCTCTCCAACTTCTCTGTTTAAATCTGAATATGATTTAATTAGAGAAAACATGATTGTCATCAATGCAGCAATAAATGCCGCATTTATCTGACTTAAAGTAGGACTTCCTCCAAATAGCAATTTAATCAATCCGTATATAATAAAGATAACCAATATAATAAAGACAATTTTCATAAGTATGTTGATTATATCACTAAATTTCATTGTGGAGAACCGGTTAATAAAGATTTAATTATAACTATTATTAATAAAATAAGAAGTAAGAGTAATATCCATCTAATCCAAGTATATTCGTCTTTCATTATTATACAAAGAAAACATAATTTAAAACATTTGCTAATGTTTTAACTCGTTCAAATTTTGACAATTTGAAGATTTAAAAATGCTTTTTACTTGATAAAAGATGATTAAAGCAATTATATTCGGTCTATGGGAAACAATAGCGACAAAAGGTTTCAGCGTGTCAGAAAGATTGATGGAACAATTCAATATAAAAAAAACTTCTGATTTTTTAGAAAGATATGAAAAAGCATTACAACTAAGAAAATGGAGAAATAAAAAAGAAATGGCAGAGAATTTTCTCATGTGTTTTGATACCCCTATCAATTACAAAAATTGTACATTCATAATCCAAACAGTAAATGAGGGGATTAACAGAGCAAAAGTATTCAGTGGGATAAAGGAGATACTACTGTTATTAAAGAAAAAATATAAATTAGGTATTCTATCTAATACTACTAATTTTGAATCAAACATCATAAGTTTAATGAGCTTTAATACGTTTTTCGATGTACAATTATATTCTTGGCAAATCAATTCATTAAAACCATCAGGAAGAAGTTTTGAGGAAATATGCAAAAGACTACAAGTAAACCCAGATAAATGTCTTTTTATTGACAATGAAGATAGAAGCATTAACGAAGCAAAAAAACTTGGTTTCAATACAATTAAATTCAAAAATGTCGAACAGCTTAAAAAAGAATTGTTACAATATTACTAATAAAATGTCATTCACAATTACTCATAAAGACAAACATACAAAAGCTAGAATAGGAATCCTAAAAACAAAATCAGGAGATATAGAAACTCCATTTTTCATGCCTGTTGCGACAAAAGCAACTGCTAAATATATTAATTCAAAAAAATTACAAGAAATAACTCCTGCAATAATATCAAATGCTTTTCTTTTATCACTTCGCCCCGGGGTAGAAATTATACGAAGATTCAAAGGTATAAAAAAATTCATGAATTATAAAGGAATAACTTTTACTGATTCTGGCGGTTTTCAGATGTATTCAGATTATCTCTACATTACTTCAAATGAAAAAGGAGTTTATTTTAGAAATCCGATTTCAGGAGAAAAAATTTTTATGACATCAGGAGAAAATATGAAGCTCCAACAGGATATTAACGCAGATGTTGCGATGTGTTTAGATTCCATGCCAATCTATAAGAATTCAAAAGAAGAAATAAAAAAAGCAGTTGAGCTAACAATAAATTGGGCAGAGAAATGTAAAAAGGAACACGATAGACTACAAGAGAATATAATGAAAAATAAAAAGCAACTTTTATTTTGTATTTCTCAAGGAGGAATTTACAAAGATTTAAGAGAATACTGCATTAAAGAATTAGCTAAACTAAACTTTGATGGTTATGCTATCGGAGGAATCGCACTCCCAGAAGCTCTTTATGGAAAAGAAATGGAAAAAGCAAAAAAATTAGAACAACAATCAATTAAAATTCACAAAAAATTTTCTCCAGAAAATAAACCTTGTTATCTAATGGGAGAAGGAAATCCTATATGGTTATTAGAGGCAATTGCTTTAGGTGTTGATTGTTTTGATTCAAGATATCCAACTCAATCAGCAAGGAGAGGAACTATCTTTACAAAAAACGGAAAAATAAAAATACTAAATAAAAAATATGAATATGATAAAACTCCAATTGATAAAAAATGTGATTGTTTCACATGTAAAAATTATTCTCGAACATACGTTCGATTTCTTTTAAGAGAAAATGAGCCAGTTGGAAAAGAGCTTGCTTCTTATCATAATTTATATTTTATGAAATGGTTGATAGAAGAGGCGAAAAAGCATATTAAGAAAAATACATTTATTGAATTTTTGGAGAAGATGAAGAAAACTTACAAATAATCACTTACCATTATGAATAAAATAACCTTCAGGCTTTACTATTCGTTCAAGCTGTGGAAGTAAATTTTCTTCTAATTTTTTTCCGGCGTTAATACCAAATCTTTCTTCAAGGGAAGGAGAAGTAAAAAGATCAATAGCAATTGCAACATCAATGGAAAAATCTGGCAAAAATCGTAAGGAATTTTTTTCCATCAAATCAACATAATGGTGTTCAAATTCTTCATTATCTAAATTTCCTAAGTCAATGCCAATTGGATGTGCTCCTAACTCATGAAGTAATCTGCATAGATTTGGTATAAAGGGCAAACCAAAATAATTTATATCAAGAGGAGGATCAGTTCCGCATCCTAAATCAAGTATTTTCTTCTCAATTAGATTACCATTCGTTGCAGCAACTATTGGTTTTAGCTGACCATAAGCTTCAATAATTGAAGA
Organism: Candidatus Pacearchaeota archaeon; assembly: GCA_018304055.1. GTDB lineage: Archaea > Nanobdellota > Nanobdellia > Pacearchaeales > GW2011-AR1 > ARS1285. The sequence goes on along the minus strand of JAGVWY010000038.1, from coordinate 12,860 downwards.
ATATTTAATAAAATATTTTTTTTGTAATTGTGTAATTATCGGCTTTACAAGATTATAGGTATAACTAACTAAATCAAAGCCAACTTCTAATTCATTTAAATAGCTATCGTTCATTAAATTAATGGTTATTATTCTCATGAAAAAACATTATCTAGTTAGTTTAAAAATCTTCTCCTCAAATAATAAAAATAATAGAAATGTTTTTAAACTTCATAAGTAAAATGTTGTTATGGTTAACGGTATTGAAAGACCATTAGATGTGTTAAACAATGCTAAGGGCAAGGAAGTCTTAGTTCAATTGAAGAACAACAGACAAATGGTTGGAACGCTTTTGGCATTTGATATACACATCAATATTGTCTTGGACAATGCAAAAGAGATAATAGATAGTGAAGACCGAAGAAATGTCGGTTTAACCTTTTTAAGGGGAGACACAATAATCTTTATCTCTCCGGCAAGCATTGCTAAAGAATGAGAATTGAGCCTTGGCATAATTAGATTGGCACAGCCCGGAGTTCTCAAATAATAAAAGATAGCAAGAGCTAGATATTATTAGTTATATCTGATTTAATAATATATTGCATAAGATAATATGGAACAAAAAAAATAAATCATATCTTAAAGAAGTATAAAGAGCTTTTTGAAGCGCTTGAAAATTTTGATAAAACAAGAGAATTACCATCTCAAAGAAAAAGAGTAGATGTAACTTTATCTGTTAAAACTATAAACAAGTTAAAAGAACTCAAAGAAAAAACAGGAAAAAGTATTTCAAGGATAATTGAAGAAAGGATATAAAATTATAATATATAAAAATATCTAAAGAGATAAATCTTCTGAAAATAATGGCAACATTAGTTGAATATCTAGATCACTCTGATAGTGAAACGATTTTTTCTCGTCCTCGTAATGTAAGAACTATAGGGTATTTATCAGAAACTCCTTATGATACATTATCGCAACTCATTGAATCATATTTCCTTTATTAAATTTGGAAGAGAGCGTATTGTTAATACTATGAAATCGCGCATTCATAAAGACCGTCATTTACTTAACTATAATCAAGCTATTAAAATATCTGAAATTTTTAAAGTATTGAGATTTCCTACAACTCCAGAATCTATTTTATTAGAAGCTATGACGAAAGAAGATGTTGAACGATTAATTATATCTGAGCCAAGTCCTACATACGATATTAATGTGGTATTTTAAATTATCTTTAAATTCACACCTCAACCAGCATCAAATCTTTTGCTATTTTAGTATTTTTAAAAACTTTCCTAGCTTCTTTCAATAATTTTTTTTCTTTGAATTCATGCCTTTGAGAAATATGAGTCAAAATCAAACTTTTAGCTTTTGCTTCTTTTGCAATTCTTGCTGCTATTACAGAGGTTAAATGCTTGTATTCTTTTGCAAGATTCTCTTCTTCTCCTGAATATGTAGATTCTACTATAGAAACGTCAGCATTATAAGCTAATGTAACAGCGTTTTTGCAATAACCTGTATCAAAAATAAAACTAATTTTTCTCCCTTTTTCACTAAAGGTATAATCTTTAGCTTTAAATTCCTTTCCTCCAATCTTTATATTTTTTCCTTTTTTCAAAAATTCAATTTTCTCTAATTCCTTTCTTTCAATTTTCAATTTTTTCAGTTCTTTTTGAAATTTTTCTTTTTTAATTTTCATTTTATCTTTCTCTATAAAAGCATACCCATTTACAGGAACAGTATGTTCTAATGAACTAGCTTCTAAACAAAAGTCTTCATTTTCAAAAAATTTTCCATTAACTTCTTTAACCTCCACACTAATTTTATTAACAGGAATGAAAATCCGCATTAACTCATTAATCAATCGTTGAGTTCCTCTCGGTCCATAAATTTCCAGTTTTTTTGCATAATTATTTAATGCAAGTGTCTGGAATAATCCAGGGATGCCTAGCACATGGTCACCATGCCAGTGTGTTATTAACAATTTTGTTATCTTGCAAGGATTTAATTTTGCTTTTCTAAACTGGCGTTGCGTTCCCTCACCACAATCAACCAAAATATTTTCGCCTTTGTACATAAGAAGAATTGAAGTATGATTTCTTGTTTCAGTCGGGATAGCTTGACTTGTCCCTAAAAAAATTATCTTAATTTTTTCCATACAATTTAAATATAACAAGAGTTTAAATAACTTTCATATAAAATAATACATTAAAATTTATAATAATAATTGATTTTTATGACACATGATCACTTTAATAGATAATCTTCAGTTGAATGATGAAGAAAGAAAATGGTATGAAAAAATATTACAGTTACTACCGATAGCAACAAGAGTGAAGCAATGGATAGGTTTGGAGGAAATAACTGATGGCATTAACACTTACTTAGGAGAAAATGAAACTCATATTGTTGTTGCAACAGGAGGAGTAGAAGTATATAGTCCAAGAATCAGTTCAAATGTTTTTGTTTTTACATCTCCGAATTTTGGTCATGTAAACCAACCGACTCCTTATTTGATTTATGATGAATGCAGAAGAATTATAGAAAATCCAACAAAACATCATAAAGCTGAAATTGAAAAATTGCAAAATCTTCTTTCTCAATATAATGGAAAAGTAAAGATCATTGAAGGAGATGTCGGCAATAGTGGATTAAGTATTGCAAGGTTATATGCTATTTATCAAAGTATGCCTCATGGAAATCAACCTGAAATTTTAATAGGTGCAGCACCGACGAGGAATATACATTCTATTTTAAAAATGAGAGCTTCTGTTTTTGGATGCGATTTTCATACAGAAGATTTAAGAGGAATTCTTGGGCTTGGAGAAATTCAACCTAATGTAATATTCCGATGTGAAGATGGGTATATCAGAAGAGCCTCAGAAATTTTTGGCGTATCAAGACATGAAGATGTTGAAAATGATGTTCAGAAATGGGAAGAGTTTTATAAAGGCATGGGTATATTATCTAAGTCTAGATTGAAAGATTATTCAAAGTGGTTCAGAAAACTAACATTAAAAAAAGTTGATAGAGTAACATATGTCCAACAAAAAATAGAAAAGCTTAGAAGTTTAAGTTAATGGAATGAAAGTTAACACATGCCTAGCTAATACCACTAAAGAAATATTTAAAAGCAAATATTCCTTAATAATTAAATGGAAAAAAGAGTAGTATTCATGCTTTTAATTACTTTGTTGTCATTAACGTTAGTCATGGCTGAAACAATTGAGATTAATGCCAAAAATAGTTATAATCCCGGAGAAAAAATTAGTGTAAGCATTTTCATTTATAGTGAAGGGAATAAGATACTAAATGAACCTGTAAATATTATTATAAAAAACAATTACGCAGAGATTTTCAAAGAGGAAATAGTTAACTCTGGAGAAGCTATTAAATTTACCTTACCAGAAAATGCTCTTAGAGGGCATTGGGCAATAACAGCAAAGTATAAAGATATAGAAAAAACCCAGCTTTTTAACGTGATGGAATTGGAAAAAGCAGAAATAATCCTTGATAATGATATCTTAATTGTAAAAAATGTGGGGAATATTCCCTACAGAAAATCAATACAAATAGCAATAGGAGAGCATGAAGAAACTGCATTTGTTCCTTTAGGAGTAGGAGAAACAAAGGAAATAAAATTAAATGGAAATGGAGTTTATGATGTGAGGGTATCAGATGGAACAAAGGAAAATACAAAGATTTTTCAGGGAGTAGAACTAACTGGAAATGTAGTTGGTTTAGAATCTGATAACAGTTTTATAAAAAGATATAAAGTTTTAATCCTGTTTATAGTTGTTGTTTTTATAGTCTTTATAGTTATATCTGTATTAAGATTTAATGAAAAAAAGAAATAAACTATGGAAAAAAAAGAGGTTTTTAGATATACACTAATAATATTTATCCTTGTTGTTCTAATAGGAGTTATAAGTATAAAAAGGCCTGATTTTACCGGCTATGCAATTTTTGAAAATTCTGGAATTGGTTTTAACAACGGAACTTTTCAAAATACAGAATACAATGGAACAAGTATTATATTATCAGGAAATAACCTATCTGGAATTTACACTAGCCAAATTTTTGATGCAACTTTCAATGCACAATGGAACAATCTTTCATGGACAAGCTCTACCCCATCAATAGAATATCTTTATAGCGTTGATGGACAAGGAGATGTTTATGCAAGTTCTAATTCAGGCGTAAACTGGACACAAAAAGTTGATAATTTTGGAAGAACTACTGATACAATACATATGTCAACTAATGATTTTTTGTATATTATTTCTAATTCGAATAAAGAAGTGTGGAGGTCAAAAAATACAACTTCTTTTAATGTAATAAACAACAGCTTCGCGGATTCAAACCTTTTATTAATTGAAGCAAATTCTCTAAAAAATCTATATTCAGTTGACGCGTCTGGTGATGTTTATTTTTCATCAGATAATGGCATTAATTGGGAAAAGCGAGGAGATTTTAATGCAGGAAGCACAAATAATGCAAAAGGCATTGCAATAAATTCTTCAGATGCTCTTTTTATAGTTGATGGTTCTGGAGCAGTTTTTTCTTCCATTGACAACGCAAACACATGGATAGAAGTTAATAGCAGTTACGGCGGAGGAACAGGCACTGATGATATGAGTTTATTACAAAATAATCTTTATATTTTATTAAATAAACAGGTTTACAAATCCACGAATAACGGTGTTTCATGGAGTATTATTAATAGTAGTTTTACTCCTTATGCAAATGATGGATCTAAAATTAGTTCAGATTTAAATGGAAGTTTGTATATTGCGGATGGATTAGGAAGAATATTTAAATCTACTAATCAAGGAGTTAATTGGCAAGAAGTTGGGGACATGAATGGTAATGCAGGAAATGATCCTAAAGGCTTAACAAATTTTATCTTATCAACAAATCTAACAATTGAGGTAAGAAACTGTTCTTTATCTGATTGTTCTAATGGAATTTGGCAAAATGCAAATTTAACTAATATCAATTTAACTGGAAGATATTTCCAGTATAGAATAAATTTTACATCTACTAATGAATCATTAACTCCTCTTGTATCAGAAGTAACAATTGATTATACTATATTAAATTCCCCTCCTTTAATAGTTATAGCAAGTCCTCAAAATACTTCCTATAATTACAGAAATAATTTAAGTTTGAATTTTAGCGTTTTAGATAGTGAAAATAATCTTGAAAGCTGTTGGTACAACATAAACAATGGAAATAATCTATCATTAGTTAATTGCCAAAACATAACTATTAACTTTAGTGTAAATGGTTCATTTATAGTTAGTGTTTTTGCTAATGATTCTCAAGGAGCTGAATCAAGTTCTTCAGTAACATTTTTTCTTTTAAATACATTTCCAACAATTTCAATAACCTCCCCACAAGAAGGAGCTACTTATGGAACAAATGTGAGTATAAATTTAAACTTCAGTGTTTCTGATAACGAGAATAACCATGGAAGCTGTTGGTACAACATAAACAATGGAGATAATCTGTCATTAATTAATTGCCAGAATACAACATTTAATGTTACTGGAAACGGAAACTACATTTTAAAAATTTTCATAAACGATTCTTTAGGAGAGTTAGGAACAGATAGTGTGAATTTTAGTGTAGAAATAGGAGCGCCAACAATAATTTTACATTTCCCAATAGATGTTTATCTTAACTATAAAAACATAAATTTTAATTACACCCCATCAGATATAGATTTAGATTCTTGTGGGTTGTGGGGAGATTTTAATGGAACCTTTATCTTAAATCAAACTAATATTAATCCTGTAAATAATCAGATTAATACATTTTTACTTAACACAACAGACGGGACTTATAAATGGAACGTTAGATGTAATGATACCCGAGGAAATTCTGCTTTTAACGGTAACAAAACTTTTTATATAGATACTATTAATCCTTCATTGACATTAACAGAACCTCAAGGAACAAAAACCTCTAGAACAAATATTCCATTGACATTTAGTATTCAAGATAATTCTCCTACATCCTGTTTATACAATGTTTATACAGGAGGAAATATTGTAATTACAAATACTACTATAAACTGCTCTTCATCAGAAACATTTAGTGTAACTCTAGATGCAGACTTTATACTTAATTTTTATGTGAATGATTCTGCAGAAAATAAAAATTCTTCCAGTTTAAGTTTTTCAGTTTCTACTTCTTCAAGTTCTGGAGGGGGAGGAAGTAGCGGTGGGGGTGGTGGAGGAAGTAGTAGTGGAGGAAGTTTTGGAGGAAGTTTACAAACGAAAAAAGCAGAGATTAGTGTTTCACAGATAGGAGAGATAGTAGCATATCAAGGAGATGTAAAAACTCTTTTATTAAACGCTGAAAATATAGGAGGTATATTCTTGAATAACTGCAAATTACTATTTTCAGGAGAGATTAATCAGTGGTTTTATTCTGATCAAATTAAAGGGATTTCTCCAGGTGAAAATGCCAATTTCATCTTTGACTTAACTATACCAGAAGATGTAGAAAGAAGATCCTATAGTGAAACGTTGGAATTAAAATGCGATGAAGTTTCAAATACACAAGAAATAAAAATAACAGTTCCAGCTCGGTCTGAAAATATTATATTAAAAGAAGTGATCCAAGACAAAAATAAGCTAAATATTACATATACGTTTAACAACTCTAATATAATTGGAAGTGAAGTTTCTGTAGATATCTGGCTCATTGATGAACAGGGAAATGAGGTATTAAGGCATATAGATTCTTTTTCTCTCAACAAAGAAGGAATAATAGAAAGGAAAATATCTATAAATATACCTGATGACGTCTTGGGGATATACACTCTGTACATAGCCATGAGCTCTGAACCTGAGAATTTTGTGAAACAAACTTCTTTCATAGGGAAATCTGGAACAGGATTTGCAATTTTAGGCGACATAAATAAAAGAGTTATTGGATATTTTGTGTTTTTAGTTATGGTTCTAGCAGGAGTTCTCTTTATATTAAGAAATTATAGGAAGAAGAGAATTTCTAAGAAGCGTTAGTATACATACCAGTAAAGAAAAATAATAGAATTGTCATAAATAAAGTAATTAGATAATTTTAAATATTGATTTCTTTTCTTTTTCCTATGCTCCCGTAGCTCAGCTGGATAGAGCGACTGCCTTCTAAGCAGTAGGTCGCAGGTTCAAATCCTGTCGGGGGCATGATTTGATAATGAAAACATTCTTCAACAATAACTAACTTTAAAAACAAGTTTTTCTTAAGAAAAATAGCGCAGGGATCGCATAGTGGTAGTGCGCGGGACTGCAGATCCCGTTTTCCCGGGTTCGATTCCCGGTCCCTGCTTAAAATATATTTGCCTTGCAAATATTTTATTTTAAATTTAGATAGGGGTATCGGACTAGACTCAAATAAATTTATTGGTTTGATTGAGGACGAAGATTTTTGGCAAAATTATTTCAAGAATTTCAAAAGTCTAAGGACGATTAGGTCCCTGCTTGTAATGAATTGATCAAAATGGAATTAATTTGTAGGATAGGGAATCGAAGTAGATTCAAATAAATTTATAAGGTTCGATTCGAGCAAATTCATTCAGACAATCTTAGAGATAATAACTGAATGAAGTTGTGAGCAGGTCCCACGCTTAAATATTATTGTATTGTTTCACGGAAATGCTTAAAAAGAATAATTCCGAATAAATTTAATGAGTTGTAGATTTAGTTATAAGACTTCTTAATTTGCTTAAGTCAATATCCTCTAACATTATTAATAAAAGCAGTATTAACCCAGAAATTAAGGATATAATAAGATTTTCTACGATATCAGGTAATTTAGGATAAAAGAAAGGGATTCCACTAAGAAATAAAATCAAAATGGTCGTATATATTTTCCTTTTGGTTATATTCTTCATAAATACATTAGGGGGTTGTATATTATAAGTATTTTGTGCAATAATTTCTTTATTCTCTTTATTGTAGAAAACTATAAAATTGCATAAAACTTGTAGCATTTATGAAAAATTGGATAGTTATATTAGCATTCTGTGTGGTTATTCCAAATATAAATGCAGAAACTGGAATATTTTTCTTTTCACATTCATATGACCAGATGATCTTAGGTAACGTTGAGGAGCTTATACAAATTAAGGGGAATGATGTTATAGTGGAATATGACATTGAAATAGATATCATAAACATGAGTCAAGAAACGTCGAATCCTCAATTGAAATTTTATTTTACAAAAGGACAGGATATATTTTTTCATCCGAAAATAATTGAATACATGGCTTGTCAACCAGATTCAGATAACGAATTTTATTGGGGGCATAGCTATAGGCATATGGAACTAAATGGGTGTAATAATCTGATAAGTGTTAATCTTTCTAAACATGATTTTGATTCCTTTTTTTCAATAGATAAAAAGGATATAAATTTAAAGGAAACGGGTTTTACTCCAGTGTATTTTAGGATCATAATGATCTATCCTAATTATACAATAAAAAGACCCGATCAAAATATTTTTTGGAATGTCTTGGAAATTCAACCAGATCCAAGAATGCTTAGAAGATATTTAGTAACAGATAATGATGCTTTGATAACTTCTTTAAGAGGTTACAAAATAGAAAGATACGACTTTGATACAAATGAGTTTATATTATCTTCTAAAGAAGAGGGAGAAATGCAAATTTTTTATAAAAATGATTTAGAAGAAAGAAATAAAAAAATAGTGGATATGATAATTAGTGGGATAATCGGAGGATTTATAGCACTTTTTTTGGGTTACTTGATTAAACATAGAAAAAATAATAATGATTAATAATCATTTCAATCTCACATTACTATAAGCCCTTCTATTAATCTTGCTTTTCTTATGCTTAATAACAATAACTTTTCCGAAGAATTCTAATTCTTCTACTTGAAAGAGAAGCATGGCATAATATTGATGGAGCCTTTAATTATAGTCATCTTTACAGAAATTATTCAATTATATCTTCAAAGTGCAAAAAACAAGAGAATAAAGAAAGCCGATAAGATAAAATAATCTAAAAATAGTAGTGAGATAGTTTTAAATAAATAATATTATTCTTGATCTTATGAGAAAAGAGGCTATATTGATTGGAATATTTTTATTTATTTTAATTAGCAATGTTAGTGCAACATCCGAAATAAATCATTGTTTTGGAAATGGAACTTTCAACACAACTTTCTCTCAGCCTCCTAATACTCATTTTATAATAGAATATCCATTAAACTCAGATGATATATTTAACTCAATTGTAATTCAGACATTTAATATGCATCCAATAATATGGACATCACATAATTTTAATTACACTCCTTATGAAATTGGAGGATCAATATCCATTAATTACAAAAATAAATCTTATTTTGGAATGCTTAGTGATGGATTGGTTTTTTTTGAATTTAAAGGCGATAATGCAAGTGTTTTAAAGGATTTTTTAAGTTCTGGTAAAATTAAAACAAATTCATATCTTATTAGTGATGATGGTTCTTATATTATTTTAACTCAGACAGATATTATTTCTTATCAAAATGAAATTTATGAATTTTGTTTTAGAGGTATAGTAAATGAAGATCATAATAAAGTGGTATTATTAGAATCATGGAAACAATCAGTATCAATATTGATTGATGAAATTACAATTAAAATAGCTGAATTGTTCGGAGCTGTTGAGGATATTGATAATAGATTACCAGATATTAATGAAACATTAAAAAATTATTTCAAGTATCTATCTTCATCAGATAGAAAAAATATGGTGTGTGGCTTTGCAGAAGAAAATCATTTAGAGCATATTGAAGATTTAGGATTTTCTTGTGATTTAATATATAGAACATTGAGAAGTGGTAAGGAAAGCGTAAATTGTAAATGTAGGAAAATATAAAATATCTTTTCTATAGTAGCGAACTAATACTTTTGTATATTCACATGGTCCCTGCTTTTAGTTTCTAGAATCAAAAGTGTATGTTATATGATGTTATTACTGCTGAAAGTTTTTGATTTTCAATATTTTATCAAACTATAAAAATCCCGGTTGTTATTGATTATGCTTATGTACACCCCAGAAACAAATGTGAAAAAAATCATGGCCGAGATGGAGATTAGTTGTAAGAATCGTTGGTTATCTAAATTGTAAAGATGAAGCTTGATTTCTTGACTATCCTTCATTTTGACAAAGATTTAGCTACCAAAATAATTCCTCCAGCTATCATGATAACGAATAAAATGAAAAGATATATATTATCAGTTCCAAAATTAAAAGCGAGCAATAATCCAATTAAAGATATGCCAAAACCAGATACCCCCCATACTATGTTGTTATCCTCTTTATTTTTTCTAATATTTTTTCTTGTTTTCATCTTGCCCTCTTTTGTAATTAATAGAATTAAGAGGTTCTCATTTATAACTCTTTCTTTTTCGATTCAATATAACGAGTATTTAAAAACTCCCCTTTTCTTATCATAGTAAAGAGAATGAAAGACAAAACATTTTTTATTCTTGCGTTCTATCTCGCTTATTCTTCTACTAAGTATTGCCTAAACAAATCTGAATATATCCAAGAAAAAAGCTCTAAAAAGAAACGAAAATAATTCTATAAAAACCCTTAAAAACTAATTTGTAGTAAGTAAAATATGTTCATAACAAAGAAAACAATTAATGGAAAAGATTATTTTTATTTTCAGAAATCAGTGAGAGATAAAGATAAAGTGAAAAGTGAATATATTGCTTATTTAGGCAAAGACAAAGAAGAAGCAGAAAAAAAAGCAGAACTTATTAAGCAACAATTAGGATCCAAAGAAAAAAACTATCAGAAGAAATTACAACAAATGACTATTTCTATTGATGAACTAGCTGCTTTTTGTAAGAGAAAAGGATTTGTCTATCCATCTGGAGAAATTTATGGAGGCTTGGCTGGTTTTTGGGACTTTGGTCATCTTGGCACATTATTAAAAAATAATATTAAAACTGAATGGAGAGAATATCATGTACAAGAAAGAGATGATATTGTTGAGATAGACGGCTCTATTATTACAAACCCCAAAGTTTGGGAAGCATCAGGACATATTTCAAGTTTTGTTGACCTGGCTGTTATCTGCAAAAAATGCGGCTATAAAACAAAAATAGATAAGCATGAAATTCCTGGAAGATGTGAAAAATGTCAAGGAGAGTACGAAAACCAAGGAGAATTTAATCCTATGTTTGTAACAGAAGTGGGTCCAATAAAACCATCTGTCGAAGTTTATTTACGTCCTGAAACAGCGCAATTAATTTTTACAGATTTCAAATTAGTTCAGGAAAATGCTCGTCTTAAATTACCTTTTGGTATTGCACAAATTGGAAAGTCTTTCAGAAATGAGTTATCACCAAGAGAGTTCTTATTCAGGTCAAGAGAATTTGAGCAGATGGAAATAGAATATTTCACCGCATTAAATCAAAAATGTCCATATATTGAGGAAACAAAAGCAGTTGATATTTTGATTTATAATGAAGACATACAGAAAAATAATAAAGCTCCAGAATTTATGAATGTATATGATGCATGGAAAAAAAGAATAATAAAAAATGATTGGCATGCTTATTGGCTATCTAAGGAATACGAGTGGTTTATTTCTCTTGGAGCAAATCCATTAAACTTTAGAGCAAGACAACACCTAGCAGAAGAAAAGAGCCACTATGCAATAGACACCTGGGATTTAGAGTATAATTTTCCAATGGGATGGAGAGAATTACAAGGTTTTGCAAATAGGGCTGATTATGATTTAAAACAACATCAGAATTTTTCAAAAACAAGCATGGAAATAGAACACGAAGGTAAAAAGGTTATTCCTCATGTTGTGTGTGAACCGAGCTTAGGAGTTGAAAGAGCTTTTTTAGTATTCATGCTTGATAGCTATTTTTATGATGAAAAAAGAAAAAATATTGTTTTAAAATTACACCCCAAGCTCGCTCCAATAAAAGCAGCAGTATTTCCAATAATTAAGAAACCAGAATATGAAAAAATCTCTGATGATATAGTAATAAAATTGAAAAAAGAATTTAATGTTATTTATGATAAATCAGGATCAATTGGAAGAAGATATTCAAGAAACGATGAAATTGGAACTCCTTACTGTATAACTATAGATGATATCTCTCCAAAACAAGAAGATGTGACTATAAGAGACAGAGATACAACTGAACAGATTAGGGTAAAGATAAAAAATATTGATAATGTTCTTAGGAAATTAATAAACGAAGAAATTAGTTTTTTAAAAGCAGGAAAGAAAGTTGAAACAAGAGTTAAATGAAAATTCTTTTTGTATGTAAATATAATAGATTTAGAAGTAAGGTCGCAGAAATAATCGCCAGTAATATTTATAATGAAATCAAAGTTAAAAGTGCGGGTATAAATATAGACAAGGAAAAACCTTACATTGCTCATGATGTCTTGTTAATTTTAAAAGAAAAAGGATATTTAATAAAAAATGAATATAGAAATTCAAAAATCATCAATCAAAGAATGATAAATCAAAGTGATAAAATAATAATTGTAGCTGATAATGTAGAAAACTCCTTTTTTGAAAACAATAACCATAAAATTGTCAGATGGGAAATAGAAGATGTTGATGAGCATGATACCATCGGTAAAATAAAAACTATCAGTATTATAGAAAAAAAAGTAAAGAGAATTTTTAAAGAATAGTGAAACAAAATTCTCTAATAAGAACTCAGAAATTTTCAATTTCTGATTCATTCAACTTCACAGAAGTTGAAGACTTTGCTAGATTTCCTTAGGAATTAAAATTCCTAATCCTTCAACTTCAAAGAAGATTGAAGTCTTCGGAAATCGCAATTATGCAAAGATGTCATGAGAATTCTAGAAA
>JAGVWY010000071.1 GCA_018304055.1 Candidatus Pacearchaeota archaeon | reverse complement strand
AATAAAATTTCAATTTTTTATCTGATTATTGAGAATAATCAAATTGAATTGTAACACAGCCTGCAGAGACTTGTGGTTTTTGAGCATGCTCCGAATTCCTTTTGATGTGTTATAAACATGTGGAATTCGGACATTTTAAGAGTCTTTTGCTATAGTTTGGGAATTTGGTTTTACATAAAATTCTAAGTCATCATATCCTTGCGAATGTGCAAATTTATAAAGAAGGTCTATGTATTTTGTATTGGGAATACTCTCTCCTCTTCTCCAATTCCAGAGTGTTACACGAGTTAACCCTGCTTTTAATCCTCTCTCTTCAGCGAACTCTTTCACTCTTTCTACAAGACCCTTTTTTGTTTCTCTCATCCTTTTTCTTAATTCTTCAACACTATCATAATTCAATGGCATATGCTTTCTACTCTAGAATATTATTTAAATATTTGTTTATTTCAATTTTTCAAAACCAATTACAGAATGTCCTGGAATTTTTGGCTTTACTTTTCTGAAGAACTCTCTAACTTTTGGTATATTTTCTTCTCCTGAAAAATAAACAGTAAAAACTGATTTTCCTTTTTTCACAATCGCAGCTCTTCCTTCAGGACTGCCAAAACTATGCTTCATTCCTGTCTGAATTCTTTCTCCTTTGCTTCCTCCTGAAAAAATTCTATTATTCCTTAATATATTATGAGGATAGACATCACATCGCAAGAAAAAATTTCCAGGAAGAGCTTTTGCTAAATCTTTGTTTAATGATTGTCGCACTGCCTCTAATGCAAGGTCTCGTATTTGGACATTTTCATCAGAAACAAGAGCAATTTTAAACTTAAATTTTCCTTGTTCAAATCCTTGATAATCTCCCATATTAAATTTTACAATTTTTTGAGGCGGAATTGTTTTAATATAGCTTTTCTGCTGTTTTTTAGATCTCCGAGTATATACAACGGGTTTTTTCTTTGAATATGCAGATGCTCTTCTTTTTGTCATCTTAATTCTCGCCTATTTTCCATATCAACATAATTTATATTCTTTACCTTCTCCAGGTCTGTATCCAAATCTACTCACACCATTAGATTTTATAGGATCGGCTCTAGAGTATGCTCCTTTAGGTTCTGAATGATAATCAGTGTTAATATAATCATCTCTTGATCTATAATCTCCTGGTAACATATTAAAGATATAATGTCTTCCTTCCCTTCCATGATACGAATCGCGTTTTTCTCTATGATCTTTGTTACCTCTATAATCTCTTGATGAATTAGAGCGTGAAAAAGGATAACTAAAAGAAGTTTCATTACCCTCAATATCTCTCATTCTTGACGAATATCTTGCTTGAGTTCGAGGACAAGAATCAGGAGAAAAACAAGCATCACGATTACAAAAAGGATTTCCTAATGGACATTTCTCTGGACTTTCTAATTTTTTTGTTAATTCATCTATCATGTTAATATTCTTTCTGGAATTTATAGAGAGATGATAATAGAGCGAATGAATCAGTTATAGACTCAAGCTTTCCATTTTTTCCTACTACACCCAGTTTATGTTCATTGCAGTAATCTGGTCCGTTTTTGTAACATTCGCACATTTTATTTTACCTCAATTGCATTATTTCGTGCTTGTCCTGGAAGTCCTTTCTCAAAAATAGCTCGCACTAATCCTTTATTCCCATGACGAGCTGAAATTTTTCCTTTAATCTTTTTTCCTGCAGGACTTTTCCAAATAACTTCTTTACCAATAAATTTTTCAGCTTCTTCTTTCGATTGTACATTTACATCTATAATAAAATGCTTCTCATGTATTCTTTTTCTACTTCTTCTGAATTGAATAACTTTGCCTTCCATTTCAATTATTATCTTTATAAAATCCAAGATAAAAGAGCTTTTTAAATCTTCACCTTGTAAAGTGAATAAGTTAAAACATCATTTAGATATTTTAAAGTTTGCTTTGTTTATTTATCATTAATCAACAACGAAATATTTATAACATTATTTATCTTAATTTTTAGATGTCAGAAAAAAGGCAAAAAAATAAGTTTTATGCCATTTCAAAAACAAGTTGCTTAATTTTTTATTACTCTATCGTTAAATCTCAATTCAATAAACTTTATATATAAGTTTTCCTTATATATTTTAAGGAGAATTGAGTATTCTTACTCATATTAATCTAGGTAGATACAAATTTCTAAAACGAAAGGTTTATAAAGCTTCTTATTGATAAACTATTAACGAATCTTTAAAAAGCGCGTTAATAACCCGCCTATCTTGTTATTAAAATGCACATACTCCAGCCTAAACATACTAAATTAAAACCTGAAGAAGTCGAGAGATTAATTAGCGAACTAAATATTTCTTTAGTACAATTACCAAAAATTAGAATTAATGATCCTGCGTTGCCAGAAGGTTGTAATGTTGGCGATGTAATCAGAATTGAAAGAAAAACCGAAGAAGGCAAAAAAAGTTTTTATTATCGCGTTATATCCGTTTGATTTTATTAAAATAAAATTAAGAATATCCTATGAAACTCGAACAATCACAATTAAAAGAAGAACATCTACTAGTAAAAAAATATTTAGAGGACCATAGTTTAATTGAGTCAAATATTGTAAGTTTTAATAATTTTATTAATCATAGAATAAAAGAAATTGTTGATGAATTTAATGACACGCTTCCTTCTGAAGATATTGAGATTAAACTTGGAAAAATAAGAGTAGGAAAACCGCAAATCGTAGAGGCAGATGGAAGCTCTCATTATGTCTCTCCAACAGAAGCCCGAATACGAGGATTAACTTATGCTTCTCCTGTTAATGTTGAAATAACCATCAAACAAGCAGGGCAATTGGAAAGTCATGAAATTGAGATTGGACAGATTCCAGTTATTGTAAAAAGTGAAGTTTGCAATCTATCTCATTTAACAAGAGACCAGTTAATCGAAGAATATATAGACCCCCAAGATCCAGGAGGATATTTTATTATTAACGGAAATGAAAGAGTTATTGTCATGACTGAAGATCTAGCTGAAAATCAGCCTTTTATTGAAAAATCTAAACATTCTATTATGTTAAGGCTTTTTTCACGAAGAGGAAGTTATAGAATTCCTGTGTCAATAACTGAAAATAACGAAGGAATTATTGAGATTAGTTTTTCACGATTTAAAAATATCCCTTTTATTGTAATTCTTAAAGCCCTTGGATTAGTTAAAGAAAGTGATATCGCAAATTATGTTGGAAAGGAAAATGACACATTTATTGTTAATTTATATGAGTTTACCAAGATTGTAAGTGAAGAAGATGCAATGATGCATATTGCTGAAAAAACTGCTCTCCAGGGAAGCAAAAAAGAAATATTAGACAGAGTTAAACAAAGAATTGATTCTTATTTTTTGCCTCATATTGGTTTGAAAAAAGAACATAGAATTGAAAAAGCTATTAGTTTATGCAAGTTTGTAAAACAATTCTTTATAGCTAAAGAAAATCCTAATAGTATCACTGATAAAGACCATTATGCAAACAAACGAGTACGAATGTCAGGAGATCTTCTAGCTGACTTGTTCAGAATTAATATGAACATCTTATTAAGAGATATTCAGCACTCTCTTCAGAAAATTCAGAAAAGAAAAAAATTTTATTCGATAAAAACTATTGCTAAATCTACTCTTTTTACCCATAGAATAGAATCTGCTATTGCTACAGGCAATTGGATTGGAGAAAGGTCAGGTGTTACCCAGAATATGGATAAGACTAATTATATTGCAATTATTTCTCAATTACAAAGAGTATCTTCTATGCTTCCTGGAGAACAGGAAAATTTTTTAGCAAGAACCTTGCATCCTACACACTATGGAAGATTTTGCCCTGTAGAAACGCCAGAAGGAACTGAAATAGGATTAAGAAAAAATCTTGCTATTCTCGCAAAAATATCAACAAGATCTTCAATTGACGATGACAAATTAATTAAAGTATGTGAAGGTATAGGATTAAAAAAAGATAAAAACGGAAAAGATATTTTTTTGAATGGACGATTCATAGGATGTATAGACTCTATTCATGAATTTATTAGAAATCTAAAGGAAAAAAGGAGAAGGGCCGAACTTCCTATTGAATTGAGTATTCGCTTTAATAAAGTATTTGACCATGTTGTTTTATCTACTGAAACAGGAAGGGTTATGAGGCCATTAATAATAGTAGATGATGGAAAGCCGCGATTAACTCAAGAGCACATGAATCTTTTAAGGGAAGGAAATTTAAAATGGGATGATTTACTAAAAAATGGGATTACTGAATATTTAGATGCTGCTGAAGAAGAAAATGCGCTTGTTGCTTTAGTTGAAGAAGATTTGACTGGAGAAAACACACATCTTGAAATTGATAAAATTGATTTATTAGGAGTTGTTACTAGCTTAGTTCCCTACGCTAATTATGATCAGTCATCTAGATTAAACAGAGGAAGTAAAACACAAAAACAAGCACTTGGTTTGTATGCTGCAAATTTTTTGTGCAGAATTGATACAGATGTGAATATTTTACATTATCCTCAAATTCCTATTGTGAGAAGTTTTGTTTATGACACACTTAATGTTTGAATTACGCAGGAGGATTAAAAGACGAAATTGCCATTCCTGAAAAAGATGTTTCTGGATACAGAACTGAAGAAAGCTATAGGTTTCTAGAGGAAGATGGTATTGCGTATCCTGAAGCTCAATTAGACGCAGGAGAAACTCTTATTGGAAAAACATCTCCTCCAAAATTTTTGTCTGAAGTACGAGAGATATCTATAAAAACTAGGAAAGAAGCAAGTTCTGTCATTAGGCAGGAAGAGAAAGGAATTATCGACGTTATTTTCATTACTGAAGATGGACAGGGAAACAAAGTTGTTAAAGTAAAAACACGAGATCCGCGAATTCCAGAACCAGGAGATAAGTTTGCAACTTCTCATGGACAAAAAGGAGTTATTGGCGTGCTTATTTCTGAAAATGATATTCCTTTTAGTTCGCGGGGAGTTAAACCAGACATACTCTTTAATCCTCATAGTATTCCAAGCAGGATGACTGTTGGTTATTTAATTGAACTATTAGCTGGAAAAGTAGGATGTTTACATGGAAGAATCATAGATGGAACTGGATTTTCTGGCCAGAGGATTGAGGATTTAGAAGAACAGCTTTCAGAGTTAGGATTCAGAAATGATGGCAAGGAAACTGTTTATAATCCAATAAATGGCGATATGATGAAATTAAAAATTTATGTTGGAAATATGTATTATCTTAAACTAAAATATATGGTTGGTAATAAAATGCATGCCCGTGCATCAGGAAAAGTTACCTTATTAACGCGACAGCCTATTGAAGGAAGAGCGAAAGGAGGAGCATTGAGGTTAGGAGAAATGGAACAACAAGCATTAGTTGCTCATGGCGCGTCATTGTTGTTAAAAGAGCGATATGATTCTGATAAAGTGATATTGCACATTTGCATGAAATGTGGAGCAGTTGCAATTGAAGATTATATAAGAAGCAAACAACAATGCTCTATGTGTAATAGTCAAGAAATAGAGCCTATCGAAATATCCTATGCATTTAAGCTATTAGCTGATGAAATTCAATCTCTCCATATAAAAACTAAATTTAATTTAAAGAATAAATATGAGTAAAGATAAAAAAGATTCAGAAAGAAAATTAAGAAAAATACTTAACTGGATATTAAATATATTAATAATTATTTTATTAATAGTAGTTGGTTACTTGTTTATTGATAGAATTTTTGGTAATTCTCCAACTGATTTTCAACTAATATCAGGAACCTTTTCTTTGCTTGGACTTCTGATATTAAAATTGTTCACATTAATTTATAGCGCTAATAGAGAACTTGGAGAAATAAAAGTTGGAGTAAAAAATGGTTTTGAAAAAGTTAAACAAGAGTTTAATCAAATAGATGAAAACATGAAAAGAATTGAAACTAAAATTGATGGTTTATCAAGGAGAGTGAAATAAAATGCCAACACTATTAGAATCAGAAGTTGAAGAAACAAGTTTAAGTGAAGAAAATGTGGGATTTGAATTACCAATAATTAACTATCCGGAAATTCCAGAAGGTTTTAAAGGAGAGATTTGCCCTTATTATGCTAATAAAGAATGTAGGTATTCATTAAACCATATTCTCAAGAATCTAGGTTATGATGCTGTTCAAGAAGACTTAAAGCATTGCCCTCATAATTTTAGAGAATGTCTTCATTATTATGGATTAAATATTGCTGATACACTCCCTTTTGAAAATCCATTAATCATTTTAGGAGATAAAAAATAAAATGAAACCAATTCGAAAACAAGTTGAAAGCCTGCAATTTACTCTTCTTAGTCCTGAAGAGATAAAGAAAATTTCAAAAGCAAAAATAGTTACACCAGAACTTTATGATGTAGATGGTTATCCTGTTGATGGAGGATTAATGGATTTGCGATTAGGAGCTATTGACCCTGGAGTAAGATGCAGGACATGTGGAGGAAGACTAAAAGAATGTTTAGGTCACCCAGGAAGCATTGAATTAGCTCGTCCAGTATTTCATATAAAATATATTCCTGTTGTTGAGCTATTCTTGAGATGTTATTGTTCTCAATGCAATAGACTAATGGTAAAAGAAAAAGATTTAAAAAAATATAAGACGATAAAAGATAGACTGAAAAGAGCTAAGGATTCTAAAAAATGTCCTTATTGTTTAACTTTACACGAAAAGGTTAAACTTCAAAAGCCCAGCACTTTTAAAATAGGGAAAAGAAGAATGTTTCCTACTGAAATTAGGGACATAATATCAAGAATTCCTGATGAAGAAGCCCGATTAGCAGGAATAGAGCCGAAAATATTTAGGTCTGAATGGACTGTCTTAACCTTACTATTAGTTCCTCCGGTAACTGTTCGACCAAGTATAACTTTAGAAACAGGAGAAAGAAGTGAAGATGACCTAACCCACAAATTATCAGATATCATCAGGTCTAATCAAAGATTGTGGGAAAATTTAAATGCTGGAGCACCCGAAGTTATTATTGAAGACTTATGGGATTTATTACAATACCATATTACAACTTTTTTTGATAATTCTATTGCAAAGATTCCTCCTGCAAGACACAGGAGTGGACAGCCGTTAAAAACAATAACTGAAAGAATTAAAGGAAAAGAAGGAAGAATAAGGCATAACCTCGCTGGTAAAAGAGTTAACTTTAGTTCAAGAACTGTTATTTCTCCAGATCCTGCATTGAAAATTAATGAAGTAGGTATCCCTCTGGAAATTGCAAAAATATTAACAGTAAATGAGAAAGTTACTAGTTCTAATATTGAAAAGCTGAAAAAAATTATTTTAAATGAAGACTATCCAACTGCAAATTACGTTATAAGGCCTGATGGAAGAAGAAAAAGAATAACCAATGATTTGAAAAAAGAAATTTTGGAGGAATTGCAACCAGGCTATGTTGTTGAACGTCAATTAGTTGATGGTGACGTTGTGTTATTTAATAGGCATCCTAGTTTGCATAAAGCAAGTTTAATGGCTCATTTTGTTAAGGTTCTTCCTTACAGAACCTTTAGAATACATCCCGCTACTGCCCCACCTTATAACGCTGATTTTGATGGAGATGAGATGAACATTCATGTTCCTCAAACAGAAGAAGCAAGAGCAGAAGCAAAGATTTTAATGGATGTCAAAAATAATTTTATGTCAGCGAAAGATAACAGCAATTTGTTGGGTTGTATTGTTGATGCTATTACTGGAAATTTTTTGCTTAGCCAAACTGTTCTATCAAGAGCTGATGCTTCTCGTCTGTTATTTAATTCTGGTATAAATAGTGTAATCTCAAAAAATAAAATAAGCGGAAATGAGTTAATTTCCGAGATTCTGCCTAAACTTGATTATAAAGGAAAAACCAAGGGAGGAGATGTTTTTTCAATAAATAAGGGAAAGATAGAACCAGGAATTGTTGACGAAAATGTTTTTGGTGTTGAAAATGGAGAGTTGTTAAAGCATATTGATAAAGAATATGGAAGGTCTGTTGCAATTGATGTTTTAGAGAAATCTTTTTCATTGGGAACAAGGTATTTGTCAGATCACGGATTTACCATATCTTTAAATGATTTAAATGTTAATGATAAAGTTAGAAAGTTTACTGATGAGATAATAAAAGAAGCAGAAGAAAAAACAAATGAAATAATCAGAAAATATGATGATGAAACTTTGGAAATTATTCCTGGAAAGACTGCTGAAGAAACACGGGAAATAAAAATTTTGCAGACACTAAATGCAATTAGAACAAAAATAGGCAAGATTGTAAGCAAAGAGGTTAATAAAAGAAATCCTATCAGCGTCATGATGGATTCTGGATCTGGCGGAAGTATTCTTAATATTACTCAAATGGCATGTTGTGTCGGACAGCAGGCATTGTGGGCGAAAAGAATTGGCATTGGATTTAGCAATAGAACTTTATCTTTCTTTAAAGAACACGATTTATCTCCAAAAGCACGAGGGTTTATTTATAGTTCTTTCTTAAGTGGATTAAAACCGTATGAATTCTTCTTTGGAGCAATAACTGGAAGAGATGCTTTAATGGACACTGCACTAAGAACCCCAAAATCAGGCTATTTATACCGAAGATTGGCAAACGCCTTGCAAGATATTAGAGTAGAATACGACCAGACAGTAAGAGATGGTTCTGGTAAAATTATTCAGTTCAAATACGGAGAGGATGGAAAAGATGTTTCTAATCTTCATAAAGACCAGGATATATCTCCTGGAGAAGCAATAGGAATTATTACCTCACAATCTTTTGGAGAACCGTCTACTCAAATGGCATTAAATGTGTTCCATTTTGCAGGAGTTGCAGAGATGCAGGTAACTTCTGGGCTTCCACGATTAATTGAGATATTTGATGCAAGAAGAACTCCTTCTACCCCTGAAATGGAAATTTTTTTAAGGAAAGAATTTAACAACGAGAAAAATGCCAGAGTTTTGGCTGAAAAAATAAAGGAAGTTAAATTTAAGGACATTCTCAAAGAAATAAAAATAAATTTTTCAGATAAAAGAATAGAAGCCTTGATTGATAATGAGTCAGTAAAAAGAGTTCACTCTACCATAGAAACTATTACAAAAAGATTGAATGAAAGTAGTAAGAAATGCAAAGCATCAGGAAATTCCATTATTTTTGATGCTAAAACCTTGGATTTTAAACAGATTTATAGATTAAAGGAAAAAATAAAGGAAACTCAGATTTCAGGTATAAAAGGAATTTCTCATGTACTTGTCGTTAAAAGAGACAACGATTATGTTATACTTACAGCTGGAACAAACTTAAAAGATCTTGTTAATTTTAAAGAGATTGATGAAACAAGAACTATTAGTAATGACATCCACGAGGTTTCTGAAGTTTTTGGTATTGAGGTTGCAAGAGCAACTATAATAAGAGAAATAGATAAAGTAATAAACTCTCAGGGTTTGAATATAGATAAAAGGCATTCAATGTTGGTTGCTGACGCCATGACTTCTGACGGAAATGTGAGAGGGATAACTAGAATGGGGATTATTTCACAAAAATCATCCATTCTCGCAAGAGCAAGTTTTGAAACTCCTGTAAAACAATTTGTTAATGCTACGCTTAAAGATAATAAAGACGAATTAAATTCAGTAATAGAAAATATAATATTGAATCAGCCAGTTCCAATTGGTACAGGTCTCCCTGGATTAATGGTAGAAGTAACTGGTTCTCTATCAGATAAAAAAGTCAAGGAAGATAAAGATGTTAAGTATCTAACAAAAGAAACTAAAGATGTTTCAAAAAAAAGCACGGCCCCTATAGAAGAATAAATTATAGCGAGAGACCTAAATAATTTAACATTGCTATTTAGTTCTCTCGAATATAGCAACTGACAAAATGGTAGGATATTTAAGTCAGTTGCTATAGGTTAAAAAAAGTTTAAATAGATTAGTAGTGTCATTTAATTATGGAATCGTTCAAAAAAGATGTATATATTTCTAAACAGCAATCTGCAGATTTTGAAAATAAAAAAAGTCTTTTAATTGTTCTTATAATATTTATCTTTATTGCTTTTTTTATATCAGTTTATTTTAGTTTTTTTTATTATAATTTATGCCCAGACTTTAGCTGTTATAAACAATCTCTTATTAGTTGTAAAAGAGTTGATTTTATCAGAGATGGTTCTGATGCTATATGGAAATATACTATACGAGGAAGTAAAAATAAAGATATGTGTAGGGTAGAGGTTACGTTATTATTATTAAAGGAAGGTTCTGTTGATGTTGAAGAACTAAATGGGAAATCTATGTTATGTGATGTTTTTAAAAACTCTGGAAAATTGCCAGAAGAAAATATGGAGTCGTGCACTGGAAAACTAAAAGAAGAATTACAAGAAATAATTATAGGAAGAATGCACGAATATCTAGTTAAAAATGTAGATAATATAAATGAAGAATTTAAAGGGATAGGTAGCATTGCTTTAAATAGCTCTCGATGAATACTTATTCTTATATAGCCAAACAATTAAGTTCTTCGGTTTTTTTGTTGTTTGACTTATTAGGAAACCAATTTACCATCAAATATAAATTGATGATATAAGAATTCTCGA
>JAGVWY010000059.1 GCA_018304055.1 Candidatus Pacearchaeota archaeon | reverse complement strand
AATATGCAAGAAACTTTCCAATCCTTCTTCCATCAGAAACCCAAGCCAAAAGAATAAAAGGACTCGTTGAAAGAATAATACAATTTTACAAGGAAGGGAAATTAGAGCAAGACATTAAAAACGTTGATTACGAAATTGACCAAGAAGTTTACAAACTTTATGGGCTGACTAAAGAAGAGATTAAATTTGTTGAGGAGAGTTTGAGATAATTTAAGATGGATATAAAAGAAATGAGACACGAGGTTATTGAATTAGCCATCTTACTTGAAAACTATTTAGATGAAGAAATCACAACTTTTTTTGGATTAGATTCTTGGGACGCTTCTTATCATGCACAAATAGATAGAGAAAGGGAAATTTTTGTAGAACATTTTCTTCGTTATATGTCACTTAATAAAAAATTCAAGATAATTAAAAAACTAATAGAGAGCATAGGAGAAAAGTTATATGAAGGGTTTGGGACCGATGAAGAAAGATTTAGGATGATAAGAAACAAATTTGCACATACTCTTTATCCAGAGATTGAAGAAAATTTTATGCCTAAAATGAAAATTGATTTGGTAAAATCACAACAAAAGGATTGGAAAAAAATGTATAAGGAAGCCAAAACTCTATATCTTAAAATACTCAAGGAACTCGATAGCAAAATTTACACTGAAAAACCGAGAAGAAGAAAGCATAGAAGATTTGACCAAATATACCTATTAGAATTAATTAAAAACTATGAAAAAATGATTAAGGAGTTGAAGGATAAAAGCAGAGTTTAAAATAGAGCAAACCATTAGTATATAATGGAAATGAACTTAGCTGTTTTAGGATTGATTTTTGACATAGTTGGAGTTTTTATTTTGACCTTAGTAGCGATTATTGATTACCCTCATCAGAGAATTTTTAATGAAAAAGAATGGTGGAAAAGATATTGGTGGCAAGGTTGGAGACCTATCTTTAAAATTCGCCCACCTAACGAAAAAGCAAGATGGAAAATAAAAATGAACTCTATGGTGGTAAGATATGGGTTTATCCCACCTAAACACCAATGGAATATAATCGGTTTTTTGTTTGTCTTAACAGGGTTTTTATTGCAATTATGGTTTTATCTATCTTAGATTTCTGTTTAAAAAGTAAGATGGTTTAATGACTTATTAAACAAAGCCGGTGCATAAATCTAACTCTCCATAATATTTTTTCAGCAATAAATTTTCTAAACCACCCCATTTACTTAAAACTAACCTTATAAACAATCATCTTCTCTTATAGGTAAGATAACTAATCAAGAGACCAAAAATAAAGATAAAGGCATAAACCATTAACAATATATAATTATTAGATTTTTTAGAGTTATTTTCTTCATTAATATCAGAAATAGTTGCATCTTCTTCATTGTTTTCATTATCACACTTTCCAAGTTTTATAGTTTTGTCAGTTGAAAAAACCTCATTGTCAAAGACAACATCTGCGCTAATTGTATACTCACCTTCATTAGCTCCTTCAGGAATTTTCAAAACAAATTTTTTATCTTCACTATTTTTGTTTCCATATTTTTCTAATACAAATGATTCAGATTCGTAACTAATTCCTAAGTCATCATTATAAATATTAAGATAAACTTCTTTATCTTCTGTCCCAAAGTTCTTAACTGAAACATTAAATTCTATATTTTCCTCGCACTTATATTCTTTATCATCAAAATTAAATTGCGTAATCCTAACATCTGCTGTTTTTCTGTCAATATTGAGTTTTTTATAATTGCTTGAACATTTGCCATCTCCTTCAACATAGCTGTAAAAAGCAAATTCATTATTCTCATCTAAAATGTCTGGAATAACCATAGTAAAAGTTAGAAGAGAGTTTTGTCCAGATGAAATAGCAAGGGATTTTTTTTCTTTATAAACAACTTTGTCTTTAGTAAGGTCATATAATGAAATATACACTTTAAAATTTGTATTTTCACTTAATTTGTTATGGATATTTACATTAAAATCAATTTCATCGCCAGTATACAAAATGTTGTTAATATCTTCTATAGTTAGTTCAATATTGCTGTTTTTTTGTTCGCAAATTTTATCAGCTTTTTCAAATGTAAGAGGTTTTTCAATGCAAGAAACATTACAACAAACCTTACTATCTATAGATGAATATGAAATTCCTGGGCACAATTCTTTTTCTGTGCAAATATATCCATTAGTAACAGAGCATTGGAAATTAGCAGGATCAATTACTAAAACATTCCATTCTTTTTTTACGCTAAATTCTCCATCAGAAATAATCGCTGACACAAGATAGTTGCCAACATTTTTGTTAAATACATATTTAGTTCCAGAACCCACATTTTCATTGTTTACTTTCCATTCAACAGAAATATTTTCTTTGTTTTCATCATCAAAACTTATGCTAAATTCTTGTGCTGTAAATTTTGGCACAAGAGGATTTTCATCTGGACCAAAACCAGTAATAACAGGAGCATCATTTTTGCAATTCTTGTGCATATTTGAAGAACCTGGATTAACCTCTTCATCATTATCATTGCAATCATTTCCACCAGATGCTATAGAATAATAACCATCTTTATCATTATCAACCAATTCTCCAATCATTATCCATTCTATTGATCTTCTGAATAATTCTCTTGCATCATCATTCCAAGATTCCACTTCAGTTAACCCAAAAAACACATTTCTATGAGCAAGCTTTGTCCCATCTAAAAGTTTTGCATTTTTATCAACTGCTAAAATAACGCTCTTAGTTCTGTCAGTACCCCTAATAACAAGATTTTTAGAAGGTGATGGATATATAGGTTTTAAATAGTTAATATTTGTTTGAGAGTTATAAACTCTTCTGTCTCCGAGAGGGAAAAGATTGGTTATATAGTCTATTTTATCAATCCTTACCTCAAAATGGCTGCTTACTCCTCCATCTTTTGATAATTGTGAATTTTGCGCAGCCTTAGTACTCATAAATAATGTCCCTTTATTTCTATTATTAAAATTTATAGAGTTTACCTCTGAACTAATAATAATTAAATCATAACTATTCAAATCAGAAACTCCTTGGAGAAAAGTAACTTGATGCCCTTCTTCAACAAGAAAATTTTTCAATGCAATTTCCCTGGAATTAAGATATTCACTACTCCTTATAACATATCCTATTTCATAAGCCTGTATAATATTAATAAACAAAAGTACAAAAGCAATTAATACTATCTTTTTCATTTTTCCATCTCCTTGTTTCTGAATTTTTTAAAACCATAATTGAATGCTAAAATTCCTACTAATAAGATAAATAATAAGAAAGTAAGATTTTTCCCAGTTAGTACAAAGTAATTTTCCTCGTTATTTTTACTCTTAGTTTCATTATTGCTATCTTCAGAACTTTTATTATCAAACTCTTCCTTTGTTTTTAAAATTAAAGGAGTTTCATTTGTTATAGTTTGATTATTTAATTTTGGTGGAGAAATAATACCACCACTTCCACCATCACCAGAACCTCCCCCAGAACTTCCGCCTCCACCTCCCCCGCCTCCAGAACCTCCTCCACTGCCTCCGCTTCCTGTTTGAGAATCACTAGTTGTTGAATTAGTTTGGCTCTGTGAGTCTGAAGTTCCATTAGTATCTGTAGTATTTTGAGAATTATTAGAAGTTATTTTACTATTATCTTCAAAAATTTTACAACCTCCTATTGAGTTGCATTTGGATGGATGAACAGGATAGTTATTGTTATCAACACAAATCTGACAGCTATCATGAAGACAGGTGTATCTAGGATTTTTACTGCTTGGTACACTTTGTCCGTTACTAAGACATAATTTTTGATAAGCACTAACAAAACCTACAGAATATATCAACAATGTTAGTGACAATAAAATAGACAATAAAAAAAGAGATTTACTCATGAGCCTTCATACTCTTTTTTGTTTTATTTACTGTTACTACTTTCATAATCTTCTTTTTTTTAGAATAAAGAACTAATAAAACAAGCAAAATTGCGAAAAGTACAATTGTTATTCCGGAAGACACTATAACAGTTTTTTTGAGTATTTTATTGCCTGTCAAGGCCTGTCCTGATTCTGCATCTACATCTTCAGAGTTGTCTGACGAATCAGCAAAAATATTATTTAATAATCCAGGTTCTGATTCTTCAGCAATAACAATAATAGTAGAACTTAAACCAACACCATTTTTTCCATCAACAGGAGCAAATTTTATGTTTATCTTGCTTTCTGTTGTTCCTGATTTAGCTGCCATTAAATCAAAACACGCTTTTTTTTCAGTCTTTGGTTCAAGTGAGAACTCCTTATCCTTTAAGTTAATATACTCTGCAAGTTCTCCTGTCTGTGAAACCCCAACATTCACAGCAACATCATTAACATTTTTAACCAAAATGCATTTTTCTATTTTTTCCCATTGTTTTAGTCGCAATACCATTCTCGCGTTTCCAATGCTTCCAGTAATAGCTTGCACGTAAGAAATCAACAACACAACAATTATTAAAGAAAATAATATTCTATTCTTGTTATTCCCCATTTTCATTATCCGAAATTTCCTATGGAAATGAGGATTTGAAAATCCTCGATTTTCATTATAACTCCAGAGTTAATACGCTTTTAAACATTATTAGTCTATAATATAATTTCTTAAAGATTTATAATACGAAAATAGTATAGAGAACTATATTTTTGTTATAACTGACAATCAGGATCATGCTCTCGTTCATCGTCGTCAAATTTGTTCGCGCATCCAGGATCCTTGTCATCAATCTTTCCATCTCCATCATTATCCCAGCCATCACTGCATGCGGGAAGTCTATGTTCGCAGACAATTTCGCTTAGCCACTCTCTTTCTCCTTGTGAATCTGTGTTTTTTGCTTCAATAAGCTTGAAATCTTTTAGGAAAGTATTGTATATCCATAATTGATTATCATGAGGAGAGTAAAAATTACATCTATTTTCATAATCAGGGCTAACACATGCATGAGATTTTACATTCGCATATCCATAAATATTGCATATTTTTTGTAAAGTTGCAGTGTTCACTTTTTTGTCAAGTGACCTTAAGACAGCAGTTCCTTCTTTGGAGAAAAGACTAAATCCAAATTTTTTATTTGAGTTATTAATAATAGCAGACCCAGTTATTTTGAAAGGATTTGTTACTTTAAGGATTTCTCCATTTTGAGGATTCAATTCTTTTAATTTGTCAACCTTTCCATCTCCATCATTATCAATTCCATCATCACAAATTTCTGTTATACACTTACCATTGTTACATCCGTTAGGGCAATTTTCAACTAACTTATCCTTTTTACTAGAATCGCACATGCTGTTTTTTGTTCCCGGATTTTTGCATGAAAATTCTTCAAATTTCTTGTAGACATCTCCATCTTTGCAAAAGTTATCTCCTATAAAACCATCAGTTCCGCAATCAGAATCTTTGAAACAAGAAATATTAATACACTCTCCATTAACACAGAGTTCAGAGCACATTTCTATTGTTGTTGTTTTTACATTTTCCTTGCATGAATAATTTACACATGAAAAATCGTGGAAATCTTTCACAACTGATTTATCGGAACAATAAGATGATGATGAAAAATCGTTAGGGCAATCTTCATCTTTTATACATTCACCAGTACACTGCCCATTTGAACAAGCAATTTCGCATTGTTTTTTTAATAAAATTTCAGTATCTGAAGTGCAGTAACTAAATATTGTTCTTGGATTATTGCATTTATATTCTTTGAATTTCTGATAAATATCATTATTCTTGCAAAAGTTATCTCCTATAAAACCATCAGTTCCGCAATCAGAATTTTTAGAACAAACAACTCCCATACAGCTTCCAAATAAACATATGCCTCCAGAAGAGCACAAATCTCCATCATTCTCGTCTATTTTTCCATCACAATCATTGTCTTTTCCATCGCATACTTCTACAGCTCCAGGATGTATCTTGTTGTCATTGTCGTTGCAGTCAGGTCCTTTATCACAATTCTCTCCATAACTATCTCCGTCTTTGTCAACACACTGCTTAGCAGTATGAACATGTATTATAATATCATAAATTGCTTCAGGATTTCCAGGAAGAGAATGATCTACTTTAGCTAAATGAGCTCTTATTCTATGAGTTCCATCAGGGACATTGTTTAATCTTATGGTGTTTTC
>JAGVWY010000037.1 GCA_018304055.1 Candidatus Pacearchaeota archaeon | reverse complement strand
AAATCCAAAGCTTGCTGTAATCAGTCTCCATCCAACTCCAGCGGCAATAAATAAACTAACTCCTGAACCAAATCCCCATTTTTGACAAACTTCATCCATAAATAAAATAGCTAATCCACCTAAAATTAACTGGAAAATAACTACGTATTGAAATCCAGGCGAAGCTTTTATTCCTCCCATCATTACATAAACAATTGACTCAAACAAAATAAAGAAAAACACTAATAACTTTTGTAAACCTTGAAAAAATTTTCTTCCTTCTACTGAAGATGTATCTATCTCTAATATTTGAGAACCAACTAATAATTGTAAAATAATAGAGGCCATTACAATTGGTCCTATTCCTAATGAAATAATTGAACCAAAGTCAGTTCCTATTATAATTGCAAGAAATTCAAACTGTTCAAGAAATCCTGGATCAGCACCATAAATCGCAATATGAGCTAAAATAAAATAAGTTATTAAAATAATAAGAGTCCATCTTAATTTTATATTAAAACTAAGTTTTTTTTCAATAGGAGATTTTACTTCAGGAAGATTTTTTAATATATCTCTAAGTGCCATTTTACTTTGATTCTCGCCATCCTTTATTTATTTTTTCCATAATCTTTTCATTTCTGGTTGAAAGTATTCTTTCCAGAATTTTACAGAATCATCTATAAGCTTCGCCTCATCTTTTTTATTTTTGTTAAATATAATTAAAGTATTCATACTAGACAAAGATAAAATTTTCTTTATTATCTCAGAGATTTTCTTTTTATCTTCTTCTCCCAACATTCTATTTTCCATAATCATCAAAGAATTTCCTGGATTAGGCATTATTAATCCGTGAAGATAACTAAGCCAGGAATTATAAACTTCCATAATTCTCCTGCATAATTGTCTACTAAAAAATTCGTTTACAAATCTTTCATAATTAATGAAATCATTAATAAAAAATATTTCATTTATTTCTTCAAAACTAGATTTAAATCCTAGTTTTTTTTTAGTTTCATTAAATTTATCTCTTAATTCTTTTAATAAATCTGGATTATTCATTTTCACTTTTATTTTTATTCTTTATTTCCACTTCTCCACCAGCTTTCTTAATTTTATCTAATGCACTTTTACTTATTTTTCTGGCTTTTAATTTTATTTTTTTCTTTATTTCACCGTCTCCCAAAATCTTATACTTTTTTAATTCCAACCAACCATCTTTCCCGTATTTTTTCATTAAATTATCATAATCTTTTTCAATATCATTAACATTAATCACTAAATTTTTTCTCTTTTCTGTTTTCTTACTGGTTATGCCTTGTTTTCCAAAATATTTATTTCCATATTTCTTTATGATTAAAGTTTTTTTCTGGTCTGCTCTTTTTCCTGTTCCAGCCATTCCAGTTCCTCCTCTATGTCCGCTTTTTTTCCATTTTTTTCTAGCACCATGCCCATAAGTAGTTTGTCCTCGCTGTTTTCTTGATTTTTTGGTTTTTTTTATTCTTAGTGCCATTTTACTTTTATACACAAATTCCAACTTGCTTTAATTTTCTATCATAATCATCATAACTAGGATGTCCTTTTTTAATAAAGAAACATCTCTGAAAATAAAAACAGCCATTATCTCCTCTTTCTCCAACATAACCTCCTAACTTTAAAACACATCCTCCATATCCTCTTTTTCTTACATTCAATCCTTCATTTCTTGTAATAAGGTCTACAGCCATAGTTTCTCCATCTCTTCCTAAAACATCTATTAAACATTTTCTATCTCTTATTTTAATAGCAGAACCTTCATTTACCCTTGTATTAGTATTCTCAAT
Organism: Candidatus Pacearchaeota archaeon; assembly: GCA_018304055.1. Classification (GTDB taxonomy): domain Archaea; phylum Nanobdellota; class Nanobdellia; order Pacearchaeales; family GW2011-AR1; genus ARS1285. Next base: position 21,484 of record JAGVWY010000037.1, on the reverse strand, counting down.
AAAAAGTTTTTTATCAGAAACCCTTAAAGAAGGATATGATTCAATTGGACCTATTAAAACACCTTTTCTTATTATTTCCTGTTCTCTTAAATCAATTTCTTCAATTAAACTATTAAAAGTTTTATGCTCCATTTTACAACATCCTCTCAATTAATTTATTGATATCTTCTTTATTATCTCCTAAAACTCCTTTTGGATACTGTAATTTTGATTTAATCCCTTTTCTTGGAGGATGTAATCTAAAAAATGGCTTTAATTTAAACTCTTGTAATTTTTTTCCATTAAACAATCCTTCAGCAACTTTTTTTTCATCTATTTTAATTTCTTTTTTTCTTCCTTCAATACTTTCAGCCCTTTCTTTTATCAGTTTCATTAATGTTTCTTTATTAATATAACCATAGGCAACATAATATTTTACTTTTTGCAACATTCCTAAAACAGATTTATTCTTATTAATAATAACGCAAGAATATTTTCTCCTTAATCTCAACTTGTTTAAAGTTTCAGCTATATCTTTCTTCACTTTTACCATCCCAGCTATTCTTATAACTACTATTAGTCCATCTTCTGTTTTTTTGGTTCTTATTTCTTTAGTTGTTTCCATTTTTATCTATATCTAACTTTTTCCCTCTAGTTTTACCTTCTCTTTCTCTTAATAAGCCTTTATTTAAGCTATTTCTATGAACTCCTCTGAAAAGCCTAATTTAACGAGTGTATTTTTTATATTTCTCGTATGGTCTCCCTGAAGCTCAATTTCTTGGTCTTTTACAGTTCCTCCACACGCTAACTCGCGTTTTAGGTCTTTTGCGGTAGATTTCAAGTCAACTCCCTGAAATCCTGATACCACTGTTACTAATTTTCCAAACTTTTTCTTTTCAGTTCGGATGTGTATCCTCTGTTCTGTTTTTGTTATCTCTTCACAAATACAGGCTTGTAAAGGCAATCCGCACTTTGGACATATATTCATTCTTATTTATTTTCAACAGAGCTTTTTATTCTGTTGAGAGTGTTATAGGTGAGTAATCTAGCAATTGTTCTTTTAATTTCCTTTACTTTAATTTTCCCTCCTTTCTGCAGAGCAACCCTTTCTTTGATTAACTCCATCTGCAATTCTTTAATTTTTTCATTTCTTTCCTTTTCATTCATTTTTTTAATATCTTGTTTTTTTAGTATTGCCATTTTTAATCTACATCCTTCCATGATTCATTATCTTGTAAAACTTTTAATCGTTCTTGATATCCATTATCTCTCGGTGTATAATCTTTATAATCTCTATTTTGTATCTCCCTTCCAAGAACCCCGTACCGAACAAATTCTAAATTTCTGTCTACGATTAATAATGTGCGAATTCTATCAATATCGTGTACCTGTCTAATATCATGAGTATCATTATTAAATCCAAAATAAGTAAAGGGCTCTCCAGGAAAAGATGGAGAGTATGTAAATGGTGGACATAATATAACTTGTTTTCCAACTAAGCTTTCTAATTCCTCTCTGCTTTCAGGTATATAATATTCTACTTTTCTCATACTATTTTTCCTTTTTATCTTTATCTTCTTTTATTTTTTTCTCTTTTTCAATTTTTCCTTTAGTTTTAACCTTTGTCTCTAGTTTTTCTTTACTATCATTCTTTGAATCTTTTTGTTGTTTCTCTTCTTTTATATCTTCTTTCTTTATTTTAGTTTTTATTTTTTCTTTTATCTTGTCATCAATATCAATTCTATCTAGTATTTTTGCATAAGGAGGCATTATCGCAACTTTTATTCCGATAATCCCTGTTTTTGTTAGTGCGGTTGATTGAGCTCTTTCAACTTCTTTTCTTGATTCTCCTGACTTTTTTAAATATCCTTCTGAAAATCTCCAGCTTTTTGCACGATCGCTAGGCAATTTTCCAGAAATTCTTAGTTCGCATCCCAACGCCCCTGCCCTCATAATCTCCTGAAGTTTTTTATAAGCAATAACTTTAAACTTAAGATTTCCCATTCTTTCTAATGCAAGGGCAATTTCATCGGCAACAAGCTGAGCATCAAACAATGGATCATTAATTTCCCTTATTTCAATATGAGGATTTTCAAGTTTAAATCTTTTTTTCAAAACATCAGTAAGACCCTCTATTTTTTCTCCTTTTCTTCCGATAATTAAACCAGGTTTTGCAGTATAAATAACTATTTTTTCTCCTACAGGAGTGTACTCAATATCTAACGTACTGATTTTTCCTTTACCTAAATCTCTCTTTACATATTCTTTAATGCCATATTCTTCCTTTTTCAGTTTTATGAATTTTCTTTCTTCCATTTTTTATTATCTCTCCCTGAAAAAATGGGAGTTTGAAAATTTTTAATTTTCATTTTTTCCATCTCACATCTCCATTGTTTTTTTCAAAGCATCAATACATGCTTTTGCTAAATTTATTGTTGTTCTTATTTTTCCAGAAGTTCTGCTATAAACATCTTTAATACCAGCTATTTTAAGTATTTTCTTACATTCATCTCCAATAACTAATCCTGTTCCTTGTGGTGCAGGTATTAATGTTACTCTGCAACTTCCTGCTTTTCCCTCAACAACAAAAGGAACTGAATGAGGTTCACCACAATTACAATCAAAGCTAGCACACGCTCTTTTTATTTTAATGAGGTTAAGCTTTGCTTTTCGCACTGCCTTTGCCCTTGCAGGAAGTGTTTCTTTTGCTCTTCCATACCCAATTCCTATATATCCATCCCCATTGCCAACGATACTCATGCAAGAAAAAGTCGGAATGTTTCCTTCTGCTGTTTTTCGTTGAGTCTGTCTCCAGGCCCTTCTTTTTCCACCTCCAAATTTTCCCTTTGCCTGACCAATATTTAAAATATCTGTTTTAACATCAATAAGAGAATCAACAATTTCAGGTTCAAGTATCTTATATCTGAGAGCTTCATCAATATGTTTTATTGCTTTTTCCTTAACCATTTTCCCAAGTTTTGTTCTAGGTTTCCAGTCTTCTAATTGCTTTGTTTGTTGTTCTTTTATTTTAGCTTCTCTGATTTTCTCAATATCTTTTTCTCCTTCAACAACATTTGTTTTCATTGTTTTATTTTTTCAATCTCTCCTTTCACTTTCTTAAAAAAATCATATCTCTCAATTCTTTCTTTTTCAGGTGCAGCCTTTACATCAAATGCTATTTTTAACCCAGCATCTATAGCTCCTTTCACAGCACCGTATACTCGTGAACCTTTAGTGTGCGGAGTTAATCCTATGTCCACAATAATTTTCTCTTTTGATGAATGAATCTTTTTCCCTATTAAATAGCCTACCAAATAACTGGCTCCTACAGATTTCAAGCTCCCTGATTTTTCTCGCGGCCATCCATATTTTAAAAGTTCTTTTGTACTTAAGCTTAAATTAATTTTGTCTTGGGCTTTTTTGCTTTCTACTAATTGCAGCTTTATGTATCTATTGCTTTTTCTTATTACTAATCTAGGAGCTTTAGCTTTAAGTAAAACTAATCTTCTCCTGTAATCTGTTTTACCTTCTCTTCTTCTTCGCTTAACAATTTTTGTTTGGATTTTCATTTTTTATTTTTCTTAATTTTTTTCTCGGTTTTATTTTTAGAGGACTTTGAATGATCTTGTATCTTTTTTATTCTTGGTTTTCCCGGTCTTTTTTCTAATTCAGTTTTAATATCCATGCCCTTTAAATACTCTTTAATATGAGCCTTGCTCTTGAAACTTTTAGCTCTAATCTTCTTCCTTAATTCCCAATATACATCTTTGCTTATCATGTTTTTATTTTTTAATTCCTTCAAATATCCTCTTAATTTTCTCGTAAGTTTAACGTATAATTGTTTTCTTTTTTTGATTTTTTTCTTTATTTTTCCTGGCCCTCGTCTTCTCATTCTCTTTATTATTTTTCTCCTTCCTTTCACTGGCTTAATAGTTATTTTAGCTTCATCATAAAGATTTTTTATATCTTGTTTTGTTATAGCTTCTTTTATTTCACTAAGAGAGTCAGGACTAAAAGCAACTCTATTTTTTCCTACTTTCAATATTTTAGCAGCCAACAATTTCTTTTTAGCTAGGTTCATTTTTTACTTCTTCTTCATTTTTATTTTCTGTTTTATTTTCTAATGTTTCTTCTTTTTTAGTTTCTTGGTCTTTTTTTTCAGCAGGTTCTTTTGCTTTTTTCTCTTTAACTTGTTTTTTCTTTTTCCTTCCCTGTCTTTTTTCTTTTCTCATCTTTAATTTTTCTTCAACTTTCTTGATAAATTTTTTAGGATTAACGTTAGATAGTCTAAGGTTATTTTCATCAGCATATTTCACGAGAGCAAGTTTCTTTTTCATTCCTAATTTGCCAATGATAGCAATTTCATTTTTCTTTATTTTTTTCAGGTCTTCAATACTCCTTACTATTACTGGTTTTGCTCCTTTAACAAATCCTCTTTCTTTATTGCTTTTCTTAAACCCTATCTTAACCTTGACTAGTCTTCCTTTTTCCTGTAACCTTACTTTGTTATCTCTTCCCTTAGCTTTTCGATAAACTAGTTTCTTCTTTCTTCTTAATCCAAGTTTGGAATATCTCCAATATCCCTGTCTCAAAAAAATTTTTCGTGGCATTTTTCAATTGGATTCCAATAAGTTACAACATTTACTTTCAGAGTTTTCATATTTTTCTTTTGCTAGTTCATAGAAGTTTTGGTAATGTTGACAATCTTCTCCTTGCATAAGATGTTCTATATATAAAGATGCTATACTATCTAGTATAGTTCTTCCTCCTACTAACGAGCTTATAGACCCTTGTCGATTACCTTCTCTCGCATAAGCCTCTGCCTCAATTGTAGAGAAATTTAGCATAGAAAAATATTCCAAATATTTACCAAATCTCTCGCTAATAACTCCTTCATGAACTAAATTATTTATCTTCTTTTTATTTTCTTGTAATTTATCCAATTCTCTTCTCATTCTTGAAATTAAATCTCTTTCCATTACAAATAACTCCTCCCTGGTTTTTCAATCAAGAATATCCCATCTTGATAAACTCTCCTGTCTTTATTTCTCACTTTGGTGCCTTGTTCAATTCGTGTTGCAGCCCTTCCAGCTTTTTCAATGTCGCAGGAAGCAAGTTCAATAATATCTTTGTTAATCTTAACGTTAATTCCATCTTCCAATTTTATTTTTCTGTCTTTTTTCTCTCCCAAAAAATTCTTCACGATTAACTCATTTTTATCTTTATCATAGCTCATACTCATAGGAAAGTGAACATTAACAATTTGAAGTTTATAAGTAAATCCTTGTTCTAATCCTTTAATCATATTTATTATATGAGAATAGGTTGTTCCCAATAATTTTTTTTCAGTTCGCCTATTTTTTTTTGCAGAAAGAGTTATCTTATTTTTTTCAATGGCAACGATAATCAATGGATGAAACTTTCTAGTTAATTCAATATCATTTTTTTTAATATATATAATATTATCTTTAAGTCTAGATTCAATTCCTTCAGGAATTGTAATTTCTTTAACAAGATTGTCTTTTTCTTTTTTCATTAGAATATGTATGCTATTAAGCATCCTCCAATATTTTTTTCTTCAGCTTCTTCATGTCTCATTAATCCTTTGTTTGTGCTTACTATTATAAATCCGAAATTTTTAGCAGGCAGAAATCTCCTTACATAAAAGTTTATTCTTTTGACAGAAACAGTAAATCTTGGTTTAATAGCCCTCATGGTATTCACATTTTTTATTTCAATTTTGAGTTCGTTTTTACTTAGGTTATAATCAATATAGCCATATTGTTTAGCTATATCTAATATTTTTATCAATAATCCTGAATATCTTTTTAAGACAAGTTCTCTCTTTCCTGCTTTCTTGGTGTTCATTATTTGATTTAGCCCGTCTGAGACAATATCTTGTGACATTTTTATTACTCAAACCTCCATTCGCTATTTTCTAATTGTATATTTGACTCATGCATGTTCTCGTTTCCTAAGAATATTTTTTAAACCCTAATTCTTCGGCAATTTCTCTGAAACATTGCCTGCATAAATTTAAATCATATTTGTTAATCATTGCTCCAAACCTCCCGCATTTTTCACATTTCTTTTTAGCTATTCCTGTTGGTCTTTCTTTAGGCCTATTATGCTTAATCCATTTAGCTCTAATTGCCGGCTTTCTATTAAATTGCTTCAGCATTTTTCTCCAATCACTTGCTGTCATTTTTAAATCCCAGCCTCCATTAACAATTTATTATAATAATCATATTTTTTGCTTTCTTCATTATCTAGACCTAATGATGAGAAAATGCCGGAATATATGTGGACAAACTTATAATGGTCTAAACTTTCAACAACATGATTCTTCAATCTTCTTTGAATTACAGAGATATTGCCCCCGCAATCTCTGTGTAAGGTCTGTAAAATATCCTCATCAACATAATCTACAAGTTCCTTTGGTTGTCTGGTTAATAGCCGATAGACTATAATATCCCCATTTAACAAGCCCTCTAATGAAATTCCCTGTTGAAGTTCAACAACTTTTCTTTCTGATAATGTTATTTTCATTGTCTTACAACCTCCACTTTAAAATTTTTCTTTAAATAGTCTATTATTTCTTCTTTTGTAACATATTGTTTTTTTGGATATTTTCCTCTTTTAATTTTTTTCATTTTCACTCTTTTTCCTTTTCTCTTAAAAACAATCATTACTTCAAATCCAAGCATACCAATTTCTCGTTCATACTCTATTCCTGGAACTTCAATATATTCTTTAATGCCAAAACATAGTTGGTTTTCAGTAATTTGTCTGCTTTTTATTTTATTATCCAAAGCACTAAAAAATCTTTTTATGAAATTTTTAATGTTTTCTTTGTTTCTTATAGTAATCTTGCATCCGCTTTTCTTCCCAGGGCTTATGCCGAAAGCAGGGATTCTTCTCGTAGATTTTTTAATGTAAATCTTATTATTAGTTATTTTATTAAGGAGTTTTACAGACTTCTCTAATTTTTCTTCAGTTCCTCCACAATGTATAACTATTTTTTCTATCTCAACATTTCTCATTATATTTCCATTTTTTATTTTTTTTGTTTGAATAAGTTGTTTCATTTTAATCCTCCATAGCAATTACATTTTTAATCCACACATTTATCTTTTTATCAGGTAAAGAAATCTTTGTTAGTTTCTTTCCACCTCTCTCAAAAATATTTTCTATCTTTCCACTGCTTCCAATATGCTTTCCTTTTATGACGTATGCTTTTTTGCCCTTCTCCATTTTTATTATTTTTTCAATTGTATTTTTTTTACTATTAAAAATAACAGAATCATCAACGTTAACTTTCTCTTTGGTAAGTATGTTCCTTCCATGAGAAAGATTGATTTGTAAGATATTTTTCTTGAGTTTCTTTTTGCTTATAACCTTAAAAGTCATTTTCTCAGCATTTTTTTCAGAAACCTCTTCAAATATCATTTTTTTATGTGAAAGGATAGCTTTGAAATGTTTGTTCATTGAAGGCAAGCTGATAATATCAAAAATATTAACAGGATAATGTATATCTTTTATAGCCTTATTGTTAATCAAAACTTTTTTTTCATCGATTATTTTCTTTAATTCTTTTTTATTATTAACAAATTTTAGTATATCTCTCATTACCACAACTAATGGTATAGATACTTTTTTATCATGAGCGCTAACTGCAAGATATTTTGTTCCTTTTCTAGGCACAGGCCAAAATTTCTCTATGTTTTGTCTTTTAAGATACATTTTCTTGCCCTCCATTAAATTCAAAAAATCTTCTGTTAATTTCTTCTAATAGTCCCTCCAAATGACCCGGCATTCTATTTTCCTCTTGTAATTTTAATAATAATTCTTGAGAATACATCTCTGAATAATCTACTTCTGCCATAACTTTTTTACGGCCATAACCACAAGTACATATTCCATCTTCAGGATTTCCATTTATTAAACTTGAATAAATAGTACAATCTCCGGTATGTCTTATCATTTTACTTTTCCCTCCTTGTTTTTATAGGATTTTTTAGTTTCATCTTTTTTTATCATTTTTCTTTCCAAAGCTTTTTTTCTTTTGGAATCTTCTAAATGTAATTCCTTTATTTGGACTTTTGAAGGATGTATTAAAACAGGAACTTTGCTTCCATCTTTTTTAGTTCTGTAAACACCGTCAATAGTTATCTTGAATTTTTTGTAATTTATCTTATCAACCCTGCCTATTTTCCCTTTAAATTCTCCTCGCAAAATTTTTACGTTATCTCCTTTTACAACAGGAAAACTCCTTTTTCCATATTTTTTCCGTAATTCTTTGCTTAAGTTAGATGCCATCATTTTTCTTCTAACATTCATTGGGGCATTAAATCTATGTTTTCTTTGTTTTCTTGGTTGTTTACTTCCTTTCCACGATTTTGAAAATATTTGTTTCATGTCACACCACCATTTTCGCGATTTTAGTTACAAAAGGATATCTATCTCCTGCTTCTTTTGCAATAGGTCCTTTAATTTGTGTTCCTTTAGGATTTCCTTTCTCATCTTTTAACAACACAACAGCATTGTCAGTAAAGGCAATTCTCTCTCCAGTGTATCTTCTGTAAGATTTTTTTACTCTTACAACAACTGCATCAAAAACCTGTCCTTTAATTTTTGGATCTCCTTTTCTTACCGAAACCTTTACCCAATCAGCAATTTTAACATATTGTTGTCTGCCTTTTGATGTTTTTCCCCCTTTAACACTTACTATCCTTACAATCCTCGCTCCACTATTGTCACAGGCATTAACCATACTTCCTAAATTCAATCCTCGTGTTGCTTTTGCTCCTAATGCTTTCATTGTTTTTCCCCCTTCTGTTTTTCTTTAGTTGCTTTTCCCACAACAACAAAATGAATTATTTTGCTTATAGGTCTACATTCTTTAATTTCAATGTAATCTCCGATGTTAATTTCCTTGAACATGCAGTCAGGAAGCCGTGCATGTAATTTTGTTTTCCTTTTTGCATAACGCTCATATTTTTTAACATAGATTGTTCTATCAAATTCTATTACAACTCTTTTAGGAAATTTCTTTATAACATTTCCATAAAAACTTCTTCCTCTTAAACTAATATTCCCGTGTCTAGGACATGCAAAGTCCTTGCATTCTATTTTTTCTGTTTCAGTTTTTGTTTTAGTTTTTTGTTCCATGTTTATTCATTTAGCCATTGATTTAATTTATTAACGTCATTCTCCATAACTCTATGACGATATGCCTTAATTTTATCAATAATGGCATAACAACGATCATTATACACTCTTAAAATCTCTTCTCCAAATGAGTTGTAAACATGCAAATTACAACCACTATCCTCAAAGCCTTCCCATATCTCTATCGTTCCAAAATCAGTTTTATAATGATAAGATCTTACGCCTGTACTTTGAGCTCTTCCAGCAAATTTCCATTCTTCTTCTGGAATTTCATTTAATTTTCTCAATAATCTATCTAAATCAATTTTATTACTAGTTCTTGTTTCTAATTTTCTCATTTTCATTCAATAGTGTATAAGCTCCCATATTTAGTTAAAAATTCATCTCTCTTAGATACATCTAAATAAACATTCCAACGAGTGTAATTTTTGCTATCTTGAACTCCAACTGAAAAATGTAGTCCTGATTTTTTCAAATTGCTAATCTCATTTACTCCGGTTTCTTGAGCGATAGTGTTAAAAATTCCTTCATCCGCTACAATAACATCATTCATAAATGGATGAAATCTCAATTCTTCTCCAATATCTTCTCCAACTATTTCTGTCAAATATCTTCTACATGTTTCTCTGTTCCTCTCATCATTTTCTCTATTTTTTTTAGCGTGACTTATTGTATCTCTCCTTGTCATTTTATTTCTCCTCTAGGTATTAATTTAATCATAACATGACTTCTTTTTATTCTCCCCTGTCCAAATCGCCTGTATGGACGAGAAGCTTGATTTGCCATGCAGAAAATTTTAAATTTTTCTAGTTCTAATTCGTTAACAAGAGAATTAGCTTTTAGACTTTTTAATAATTTAATAAATTCTCTTACAGCTTTAATAGGATATCTTCCTGACATAATTTTTCCTTTTCTATGAGGTATTTCTCCTTTCATAGGAATTGCTTTTTTATACTTTAAAACTTCCTCGAGTTTTGAAATAGCCCTATCCACGTCTTTATTTCGTATAAAATTACAAACAGCTACTGACTCTTTCGTTGAAATGCCTAGATTTCTTCCATTCACAACAGCTTCATTTTTCTTTATTTTTTCTTTTTTATCTTCCTTATCTTTTTTTTCAATTTTATCTTCTTTTTTATCTTCTTGTTCTTTCTTTACATCTTTCTTAATTTCTTCTTTAAGTTTTTCTGAAGATTCAGCTATTTTAGTTTCTTCTTTTATTTTTGTCCCTTTCTCGTCTGTAGGTTTCATTATTTCTTGCTTTTTCATTTGCTGTATTTGTTCTACCATTTTATTTTACAGCTCTTGATGCACTTGATCTCGTGGCACCAACACCTGCTGAACCATGTTTTACTTTTGTTCGTGTAACTGAAAATTCTCCAAGTCTATGTCCTAACATTTCTCCCATAATTTCAACAGGAGAAAATATCTTTCCGTTGTAAACATGAATTTTTAATCCAATCATCTTAGGGACAATAACTAAATGTCGCAAGTGCGTTCTAATGAGCTTTTTGTTTTGAATTTTTTTATTTGCTCTTAAAACAAATCTCTGTATTTCGTCATATTGTCTCAAAGCTGTTCTTCTTTCATTGCTCTTTAATAACCTTGCAAATTCTCGTATATCCATTTTCTTCAATTCTTCAAGAGACTTTCCTCTATAACTGAATTCTTTTTTCTTCAATTCTTCTTGATATTTTTCATCTGCCATTTTTTAGTCCGTATCCTGCTAACTCAATCAAATTTAAACTAATTGCATTATACAGGATAAATATCCTATCCATTGAAATTTTATCAACCTGTCTAACTTTATTATCTCTATCATAATAGCGGTATCCATTAAATATTCTATATTCTCTAATTCCATTTTCATAAATTTCATTGGCCATATTTATACCTAAACTTGGTATTAATCTTCTAGGTATTTTCCGACAAATAGTATCTAAATCGTTTCCTTGTCTTAATCTATCATCTAATTTTGTTGTTTCTAATCTTCTTCCAAAATCGGAATCTCTTAACTGAGCTACAATAAATGAACCTCTATCACCATCTCCACATATAAACGGTAATGCTTCAGCATATAATCTCCACGTTGCACCGATAACATCTTTACATTTATAAAAATCTGGCCATTTTTCTCTAAATGTTTGAATTTCTTGTTCAGTTAAATTAGTTAATCCCAAATAATTTAATATTTTTAATCCATCATCTGCATTATATTCTCTATTCATTTTATTTTTTCCTTCCTGTCCTTCTAGGACGCAAATGCCCTACTTTTGCGCCAGCAGGCGCATTTCTCTTAGCAATTTTACTTTTTATTCTTTTTCCTCTACCTCCTCCAAATGGATGATCAACAGCATTCATTTTAACAGCAGAGGTTCTATGCCATTTTCTTCCAATAGCTTTCATCATATAATATCTTTTTCCAGCTTTAACAATAGGCTTAAGTTTCCTGCCATCACCTGATACAACTCCAATAATAGCTCTCGCATTTTCATGCAGTTTTAATTGCCTTCTTTTAACTAATACTTCAACAATGCCCTTTTCTTTGTTCATGGCAATGCCAGAGTTTCCAGCACTTCTTAAAAATTTCCCTCCGCTTCCAGGAAAAAGTTCTATGTTAAAAACTTTTGTTCCTTGGGGAACATCTTTTAGTTCAATGATATCTCCACTTTCTATTTTTTTGTCAGGCCTTTTGCCTATATAAATTTCCTGTCCTTCATAAATGCCATTTGCAGCAGGAACAATAAATGTTTTATTATCAATTTTTATTTCAGCAAGAGGAGCAGTGTGTCCTGAAGAATTTATAAGTTTAGTTATAACCGCCTTGCCATTAGTATCTAATGTAGGATAGCTAATTCTATGTCTATAAGCTCTTCTTCTTACTCTATAAGTAAAAGATCCTTTTCCTCTGGCTTGTTGAATTAATGATTTTCCCATCTTACATGCCAGCTCTCATTAATAATTTATTTTTTGATTCATAATCAGAATGCCAACTTCCATAAATATAACCTGAAACACTGTCTGATACTATTACTCTATTATCTCTTACTTCATGTGAGCTATCTATTCTTAATTCCAGAATATCTCCTAATGTATGGGGCATTCTCTTTGCTAAATAATAGGTTCCTTTCATTCTGCCATTATAAATAAATTGTTCATTACTTCCATCTTCTCTTTGAACAATTATTTTTCTTCCCTTTCTCAAACGCTTGAAAAAATTTTCTTTCATGTTACTGTACTCCAATCAGCTAGTTTAGATTTAACTGGTATTTCCCACATACCTTCATTTAATTTTAATAATTTTAATCTTTCATCATATTCTTCTTCACTAGGATCGCAAAAACCTATTCTAAACCTATTACTGGTAATACTTTCTTTGGGAATAAGAATTCTGTCTGCCAAAAACCTTAAATCATTTTTTATAACTCTAATAAACTGAATTAGGTTTGTAGGGACACATCTGACATCTTTAATGTTAGGGTAAAAATCTTTTTCAGTAGTGTATTCTTGTTTTAAAAATTCAACTATAGGTTCAGAAGGCAATCCATACAGCAATGCATCAACAACTCCTCTATAGACCATTTTATGCGGTTCTCCTTTCCATACACTTATTCCAACAGGCTTTCCAACTAAATTTTCTAATTCTCCTAAATTTTCAAGTACAGCATAACTTATATTTATTTTTTTCATGGTTTTACATTATTCCTAATTTAGTCGCAATATCTATTGCAGGATTTTTTACATTTAGTTTAACATACGCATATTTTTTATTTAATTTTGTTAAGGTGTTAACCTTATCCACTTTAACACCAAAAGCAAGTTCTATTTCTTTTTTTATTTCCAATTTTTTCTTTCTGATGTCTGTTTCAAATACTAAAGTATTGTTTAGCTCAATTAATCTTACAGCTTTTTCAGTTGTTACAGGTATCATTTTAATTTTTAACCCCCTTATTTATTTTTGGAGAACTTTGCATAAACCCAATTTCCGAAGGAAATTTAGCAAAGTTCTTCTTAGAGAATTTTGATACTCCTATTCTTTCAAAATTCTCTTTAGATTTTTTCTGAATTTTATTTTCTTTTTTATATCTGACATTTTCATTTGTTTTATCTTTTTTAGAAAAAAGAAAATTTTCAAGTTCTTGCACAGCATTTTCACTAAAAGCAGTTATTCTTGCTCCATTTTCAGCCAAATCACTTACTGTTAATTCATCTGATTTTATAATACCAATTCCTTTAAATTTAATTTTTTCATTCTTTCCTATTACAAATAATAATCCAGCGTTTTTCTTATATTTTCTCCCTCTCATTTTTCCCTTACCTGCTCTAACTGTTTTTTTCTGAATGATAACGTCATTAAGTCCATTAAAAATTTTTTTCAAAGATTCAATAAACTCTTTAGCTTTTAAAGATAAAATTTCATTGTCTAAGATTAGTGGCATCTTAATGTTAATTTCTTTATCTTTTAAAGAAGCATATTTTTTCTTTATTTCATCTAAAGAACTTATGTAAGTTAAAGTTGAAAGTAATGCTTTTTTATATTCTTTTTTATTAATTTTTTTTAGATTAACAGCAAGTTTTGGAGGATGTGCTCTTCTTCCACCTCGTGTTGAAGGAACAATAGCTCCTTCCCATGAAAACTGTGTTCCTCGTCTCCAAAAAGCTTTTTTTGGTATTCTTGACATGCCTCTTCCCCTATCGGATTTCCATGAATGCCTTTTATGCCTAACCTTTCCAGAAGCACTCCTATTCATTCCAGCATATAATTTTGTAGAATATGGATGCCATATTCTTTCAGCTTCAACAACTTTTCTGATAATATCTTCTCTTATTGGTTCTTCAAATAATTTTGTCTGAATTTCTTTAATTTTCTTGCCTTCTTTGTTTAAAATTGCGAGTTTCATTTGTTTATTTACCTTCCTCCAATGTTTCAAAAGGAAATTTATATTCAGAAAATTCAAATCCATAATTTTCAACCTTCAGGTAGTGAACATTAAATAATTGGTTTTCATAACTCCCATGAACTTCTATATCAGATTGATTCCTAATTGCCTGATCAATAAAAGCAGCAGCAATTCCTAATTTTTCATTTTCATCATCAAATTCAAAATTAATTATCCTTGTAATTAAACTTCTTTCTTGAACTAATTCAGATTCGCCCTCCTTAGCTTTATATCTTTGAGAATATGGTTGTGCTCTTATTTTACAAGGCAATTTTCTATCTAAAATAAAAGCTAATATTGGAGCATTCCCATATGACGCTCTATCAGCATACATTCCTGTTGGTTTTCCAACTACAATTCCTTCATAACTTTCTTTTAATAACATTTCATCAACAGTTAAATTTTCTTTCATCTCAACTCCAAAAATTCATAATTTTTTTTAATTTGTTTTTTCGTTGACCTTAAAGGGCTTGTTATAATCAATGGCCTTTTAGCAGGTCCTTGAATGCTTCCTGCAATAATAAGATAATCATTTTTTATTATTCCATAATGCTTGAATCCCGAAGAAATATTTATATTATTTTCACTAATTCTCCCTAATGAAACAATTTTATTATTGCAAGTTGTTCTTGTAAAAAATCCCATTTGTCCAGCCATAGGCTGTCTAAACTCTACTCTTGCTGGATGCCATGGCCCTCCTGAACCAGGTCCTCGAACACCTTTCTCTGTTTTATGTTGCTGTAAGTTTAACCCAAATCTTTTCGTAGAACCTTGAAATCCTTTTCCTTTCGTAACTCCTCGTATATCTACTAAACCCTGTTTTAGAAACTCATCATTAATAAAATCTTTTAATACAATTTCTTTATTGTAATGTTCTTTAATAAAGCTAATTTTATCATTTATACTTCCAGATAATCCTATTTCTGAAATATCTGGAGCTTTTTTAATTCCTGTTTTTTTAACAATAGAATAAACAACTATCCTAACATCATCATTCTCAATTTCTTTGAAGAAATCCTCTATCTTTTTTGTTTTTTGTTTAGGAAGTTTTATTTTTCTCTTTAATTCTTTTTCAATATTATCATTCAAAACTTCTCTAACTATTTTTCCATTTTTATATACTCTAACAGACAATATTTTAATAGGCGGACACTCAATAATACTAATGGGAATAATAATTCTTTTTCCTTTTGTAAATGAATGTTGGGTATTATCCTTTACATAAGCACTTGCCATTCCTACTTTATATCCAATAAAACCTAGTAATCCTGCATCCTTTCTTGAATTGTTTATAGAATACCAATTAACTCTTGGCAGTATTTTTTTTGCCCTTTTACGAGGATAAAATTGCAGGCTTCCTTTTCTAATGTGTCCGTGTTTTGGCATGTTTTAACTCTAACTCCTTTTTCAGGAGTTCAAATGCTCGAAAATCTTTGATCTTCGATGTGTTTAACTTCTTCTCTTACTTTTTGAAATTTAATATGTCCAAAAATCTTTGATTTTTGGTATGTTACAATTTGCCCCAAATTAATCACATATTAATAAATATAGCACTAACCCAGAAAAACCTCTGAGCCTGCTGGTAAAAACCAACTGCTATCAGTTAATTTGATAACCTACCAAGAAATAAGGTATTTATAAAGTTTACTCTGAAACAACTATTGCCTCTATGGCCTTTATCCCTCTTGTTAATCTATCAAGCACTCTTATATTTTGCCCGCCTTCTTTATCATATCCACAACCACAAGAAAGAAATTGTTCATTACATCTTGGACATCTTTCAACATCACATCCATAGTGATGAATATTTCCTATTTTATTTACAATACCACAATCATGGCATCTATCATTAAAATCATAATAAGAAGTATTTCTATTATAAATGAGATTATCTATCTCAACCCAACGATATGTACAACTTTCTGCTTTTCTCATTTCCTGTTTGCAATCATGACATTTAACCATATTATCCCTTAGAATTATATCATTTTTAAGATTTTCTAAGCCTCAAACTCTTTTTCTTTTACAATTTCTTTTCCATCAATTTTCATTTTCCTAACAATCT
This sequence comes from Candidatus Pacearchaeota archaeon, assembly GCA_018304055.1. Lineage (GTDB taxonomy): Archaea > Nanobdellota > Nanobdellia > Pacearchaeales > GW2011-AR1 > ARS1285. Next base: position 5,329 of record JAGVWY010000037.1, on the reverse strand, counting down.
TTCCTTTTCTTAATGCTTTTTCTTTAATAACTGCATAATCTTTTTCATTTTTCAATTCTTCAGGAATAATTATTTCATTAATAATAAATATATGACTTACTTCGATGTTCTTAAATCCATAAGCTTCATTATCAAAAATTAAACTATCAATAATATTTTTGTCAGTTGTTTTTAACTTGCAGAAATTCGGTTTTGCAGTTTCTTCGCCTTTTGTTGAAGGTTTTCCTGATTTTGGAGCTTTTGGTTTTATTTTTAATTCACTATTACCAACATTAAAAGATAAACCAAAAAATGCATTTGGAAGTTTATTACATAATTCTAAAATTTCATTGCCTGTCATTTCCTTGTCAACAACATATTGTTTTACTCCCATAAATTGTTTTTTATTAACAAAGTCTAGTTCATTTTCAAGGTCTCTTGTTGAAACAATTACTCCTTGAACATTTGTTTTATTGTCTCCTAACATTTCTGCTAAATACAATACAAACTCATTTGCAAATTCATGGCTTGTATTTAGTGAATATTTTCCTCCAGAATTTTTTCCTATAATTACCGCACGATTATTAAAATCTCCTCGAGAAAATTTCTTGAATTGTAAATGAACTCTATCATCTATTTTTCCTTTAAAAATTTTATTAATGAAAAATTCCATATTAATTATTCTTAAAGTTTATTTATAAAGCTTATCTATTATCAAAAACTTATCCATGCTTCACGCTCCATAAATCACCAAAAGCAAATACATCTTTTTCTTGAGTGTCTGGATCTTTCTGATTATAAGGACGAGACATCATATACACCAGCATAGCAGATTTATTTTCTAAAGGCCTATAACCATGCCATACCCCTCTCGGAACTTTAATTAACATTGGATTTCTCTCGCCTATAATAAAAGTATTAATTTTTCTTGTTCCATTAGGATATTCTTTTACAGCTATATACTTAATGTTTCCTTTAACACAAATAGTGTATTCATCATGTTTTTCATGTAAATGAAATCCTTTTATTACTCCTGGATAAATTTCAGACACTAATATCTGTCCAAATTCTTTCCCATAAAACTCATCATCATTTCTTAAAGTCTCAAATAAATATCCTTGGTCATTTGCAAAAATTTTTAATTTTTTAGTTTCCATACCTTCAATCAAATTTGAGTCCTTGGTATCAATATGCGTGTCTGTTTTATTTTCTTCTATTCCAATTATACTTGGTTCAGGTAAATGCAGAATGAACTTTCCGCCTTTTTTTAAAAATTCAGTTTCTTTTTTCATTATTTCTTTTGCATGATTCCAGGCAAAAATAAATGCATAATCCGAATTGTCATTATGAAAATAATTAGGACTTACAATAGGAATATGCTTCCCAGGAGTTAGAAGACCTTGTTTAAAAGGAGTAGAATCAGAAATATATTCAATTATATTATTTGTTAAACCACAATAATTTTGAATAATAGTTCCTTTAGATGCTGCTGCATAACCAACAATTCTTTTTCCTTCTGATTTTATTTTTTTAATTAATTCCTGTAGTTGTTTTTTATTGTTTTCTACTCTATTAGCAAATTCTAAATAAGGTTTTAAACTATCTATTTTTTTTTGTTTTTCTTCTTCAATATACTTTCTTAATCTTTCTGTTTTTTCATATGCTCCTTTTTTACAGACATATACTTTCATAGAACCACTATGCACATCTGTTCTTTCAGCATCAAAAATTTCCATATTATGCATTGAAAATAAATTGGATAATGAAACTAAGGAAAAATACCAAATATGCTCGTCATAAATTTGATCATAAGAATTTTTCTCTAAAATATCAACAAGATAAGGATCTTCTGTAATGAAAACTCCATTATCTTCTAATAGGTATTTTATCCCTTCAACAAGTTCATGTATTTCTATTATGTTTAAAGCGACATTTGCAGAAAAAATTGCCTTAAACTTCCCCATTTTTTCAGAGATTTTTCTGGCTAATTCTTCTGAAAAAAATTCAGTAACAACTGAAATGCCTTTACTACCTGCAATTTCAGCAACATTATATGAAGGTTCAATTCCCAATACTTTATTATTTTTAAAATTCTGTAAAAAAATACCATCATTACAACCGATTTCTAATATTCTAGAATTATTATTAAGAAATCTTTGCTCTATTTCATTAGCTATTTCTTTAAAATGATTTTCCATTACAGAAGAGGTTGAAGAAAAAAACGCATAGTGTGTTTTTCCAGTTTCATCAGGAACAATATATTTATCATAGGGAACAAGATTAATTAATTGGACCATTTTACAATTCTCGCAAAATCCAACTTCCATATCATAGAAATATTCCTTAAAATTATTATCATTAAGATTTTTTTTGCTTACATATGCATTTGCAACAGGCATTTTTCCGAAAGAAATAAATTGAATTAAATTACCATTGCATACCCTACAATTTTTTTCCATTAATCTGAAGAAGAAAATTTATTTATATAGATTATTGTGATTAATTTCAAATCAGCTCATTTAATATAACTTTATTATTAATAGGAATCACTTCATTTATAGTATAACCTTTTTTCTTCAGAATCTCTAAAGCATCATAATATGAGCGCTTTCCTTGAGTGTGATACAAAGTGCTTAGAATTGTTCCGAGACAATCATCAACTATTGCGAATGTATTGGTTTGGGAAGCCGGTTGTGGAACATGACCATATTCATCTAATTGAAGTGATGGAGTTCCAATTGAATCAAGAACATCTAAAAGCCTGTCTTTTTTATAGACTAATCTCGATTCTGCTTTTTCTCCATTCATTACTTCTTTACTTTCAATAGCTAAACCTACAAAACCATTAATTTGAGTATCCATGCTTACTTCAAATCCTCTTGAAAATCCAACATAATCGGTATTAGCAACATCATTAGGATTTAAATCAAATGCTCTTGCAATATGGAATTTTGGAAAACCCGTCATATCAAACATATCTTTAACTAAACCTGGAAATTTTTCTTCTGCTTTTCCAAGATACATTTGAGCATTTTGACTTGCAGTAGGAAAATCATAAAATCCAACAGCATGTTGTGTTGCTCCACTTTTTCTTCTTTCAAAAATAACAGTCCCATCTGCAAAGAAAGGAACAGTTTCTATACTTAGTCCATGAACAATATTTTTATCATCAATTATTCCTATTTCATATGCATGTTTAACCATACCAAGAAGTTTGTGATAGTTAGTTATTGCACAATGAAGCGTCATTTTACTAGGAGTAATATCAATTTCAACAACTGAAGGAATAATAGAACTTGTCCAACCTTTATTTTCAGCATCCCATCTTCCTTGCGCATATCCTTCAAAATAATTAGAAAATTTCAATTTTCCTTTATCATAAACAGCAGTTACTTTTTCACTTCCCAAAGGACTTTCAATTGTATAAACATATATTTCTTTTCTTGGAAATGGCTTTGACATAATTAAAATCATAAAAGTTTTATTTATATAGATTATTGTGATTGGGTTATTGAATTTAATATTTTAATTATTCGATTTATTTAATTGCTTAGAATATTTGAAGCTATTTTTCTCGTCCCAGAAATCTTGTATAAATTCTTCCTCAATCCAACCATTCTTTTTGTAAAAATTTCCTACTTTATAACATTCAAGGCTATAACACCATATCTTACTACACCCTCTCTTTCTCACTAAATCTTCAGCAAATCGCAATAATCTCGAACCATTTCCCTGTTTTTTAGTTCTTGCTACAATTGCCTCTAATTCACAATCTTCAGTGTTAAATTTTAGTGATAATGCTGCTTCTGGTTGGTTATCCACGAATCCAAGATAATATTCTTTTCTTTGTTGGACAATATTTTTTTTTATTTTTTCCTCTGACCATTTTGTTTCAGCTTTATAAAGTACACTAAATAATTGCGTTAAAATTTGACAATCTCTCTCTGTTGCTACTAGTATCTCCATATTAAAGATATTTTTATTTATCTTTTTTAATTTTTGGATAACAATCCATTACCATAATCTTAAAAAGGGATCTCTTTTGCCTGATTACTCAACATTGATAAAGGTTTTCTTCTTTCGGTAATAATCACCCTATCTTGTAGTTTTTCTGGAATTTTTCTTTTTATTCCAGACAACCAATCTTTAAGTTGATTTACTTCTTCATCTCCAATTCTTTCACCTATGTCAAGATGAATAAATTTATCTGAATTTTGAACTGGATGCGTCTCAAAAGATAATGATGTATCTTCGTAAGTTCCAGATGAATAATCCCCTTTTTTTTCATATGTTTTAAGAATAAATCTACCTCCAAATATCTTATAACCCCTGCTCAGTATGGTTTCAAGAGTGTTGCTAACAAACATATGATGATCATAATTAAAGAAGTTATTTAATCCTCTTCTACTATCAATACTTAATTTAATTTCTTGAAATCTTCCTCCCCCTATAAAATAAGATCCTAAGTTCACTTTAGAATAAATGAAAAAAGGAAAAGATAATACTCCTTGCAATAGACTGCTTTGATCAGATATAGATATATTTCCTGTATCTTCATATTTTAATTTAATAGATGAAAAAGGAATTATACCTACATTGATTAATATATCTTTCTCTTTCACTGTCTTGTTCATAATGAGGTTTCCTTAAAATTTCATCTATGGACATTGAAATACCGTCGGCAAGAAAAACTAAACCCGCTGATTCTGGACGAACTGGCACAGTTCTCACAGCATCAAGTAATAAATTATGATATTCATCTGGTATTTTTATCATGTTATGAAAAGATAGGATTATATTTAAAAGTTTGTATGATAAAATAGGTTGTTAACACAATAATATTTAAATCATAAGCGTTGATTATTCTCTCATGAACATCCTTGTCACAGGCGGTTTAGGTCATATAGGAAGTAAACTTATTAGAGAATATGGAAATAGAGATGATGTTAGTTTAATAAGAATTTATGATAACCTTTCTACCCAACGATTTCCTTCATTGTTCAATCTTCCAGAAGGTAAAACAAAATATGAGTTTATAGAAGGAGATATTCTTGATATTAATTTGTTAAGAAAAGTAATGAAAGATATTGATATTGTAATTCATTTAGCTTCTGTTACAGATGCTCCCTCGACTATAAATAATCCAGAGTTAACAGAAAAAGTTATTTTTAACGGAACTTGGAATGTTTTGAATACAGCGATGCATGAAAAAGTTAAAAGATTTTTATATGCATCAACAACTAGTGTTTACGGAGAAGCTGAAGGTATTGTTGATGAAAATGTTTCCGAAGATCTTTATAAGCCAGCAAGCCCCTATGCTTTAGCAAAAAGAAAAACAGAAAAATTATTA
>JAGVWY010000036.1 GCA_018304055.1 Candidatus Pacearchaeota archaeon | reverse complement strand
ACAGAATTAATACGTAAGATGCGTGATAGAGAATATTGACTATGGATGGAGTTTTTGATACAAACGTTATTGCTAAAGGGTTCATTGAACCAAGAAGAAGAAAACAAGATTCCATTCTTGAAGAACAGATTAGAATCTATAAAGTGGCTTCTTCCCTTCTGGACCAAGTCGCTAATAAAAAAATAAAGTTGATTGTTCCTTCTATTGCTCTTGTTGAAATTGCTGCTGTTGGTGCAAGACTAACTGGTAAAGAAGAAAAAGGTATTGAAGCTAGAAATTTTGTCAGAGAAAATAGTAAAATTATTTATGATACTTTCTTTATTAATGAAGCTGCTAAAATTGCAGCGCAAACAAAAATCAGCGGCTTTGATTCCATCTTTATTGCAGTAGCAAAACTTACTAACTCTACTCTCTTCACAGATGACAAAAAAATGTATGAAACTGCAATTAAACTGTCTATTAATGCTAAACTCCTTAGAAATATTAAATAGTATGTCCATTTTCATCACGGCTCTTCATAATTATCATAATAATTTCCAATTATCTGCAAACTTCCAGTATTATTAATAAATGCAACTATATCATTAGTTGAATTTCTAATTTCAAGATTTGTTGGAGCCACTCCAGTAGTTACAGATCCAGTTCCAATAATTCCCTGTAAAAATAAATATCCTGTATTAGTAATATAACTCACAACATCATTAGTTGAATTAGTTACAATAAATGAATTTTTTTCAGCAGTAAGACTACTTTGACTTTGAGCTATATTTCCTTGTAAAAATAAATCTCCTGTATCATCAATGCTCGCCACAACATCATTCGAAGAATTTGTTATAGCAAATTTCTTTCCAGAAGGGTTTGCAGTTCTAAAATATCTAATTTCTGTCATGTTTGTATTTCCTGAAGTATCATTAACCCATGAAAAATAACTATAATTTCCTTCATCTAATCCATTAGTTGCATTCTTGGATTGATTAACAAGAAGATACCATTGTGTTGTATTAAATTTGTAAAGATTTGAAAAGTAAAACTGCTGAACAATTTCAGGAGGAAGCGTCGTATTCCAAAACATAAATTCATCTATTGTTCCATTGAAAACTGCATCTGTTACTCCGCAACCACTTATGAAACTGCCAATTTGTATTGTTTGCGAGGTTTCTGTAATTCCAGTAGTAGATGAACAACTTGCAATTTTATCATCTAAATAAAGCGTTACATTAACTCCATCAGTCTCATTATTATAAACAGTTGCTCCAACAAAATGCCAGTTAGTATCAGTAATACTAAATTTAGCGCAGGTAGTTTGTGAAAATGTTCTATTATTATACGAGATAATAAGATCATCACCAGATCTAACAGCAAAATACCAATTACCACTACATAATCCCGCAATCTGATCCCAACTAATAGCATTATCTCTTTTGATCCATGCAGTTACAGTTTTATTAACAATATTATATCCTCCTGGTGGACGAATGTAAGTATTACTGTGCGACCTACTTAAGTTAAAATAAAACGCTCCACCATATCTACCACTTACATTCCAACTTCCATTATGAACAGTCCCATTATTTCCAGTTCCTGAAACATCTAAAACATAAGTGTCATTTTCTCCAAGATCACTTCTATTATCAAAATTATAATATATAATTAAAGAATCATTATAAAGCGTATAATTCGTCCCATTCCAATTCCAAATAACATCTCTTAAATTTGTATCAGCAATGCTTACATTAACAATTAGACTTGTATTTTTTGTTACAGTTCTATAATCAGGAAAAGTTTGAAGAAATAACAGCCAGACAGCACCATTGGTTGATCCTCCGTCATCATTACCATATTCACCAACAACAATATCTTGTACTCCATCTCCATCTAAATCTCCAAGGTTTGATATACTATATCCAAAAAAATCACTACTTAATTCATTTCCGTTTCCAAACCTTGATTCGTTTATTTTATATGAGTTTTTAACACCTCCTGAAGTGTTTAAAAATAAAATCCATGCAGCTCCGTTATCTATTCCATTAACTCCACCAGCAGCATCATCAAGATATTCTCCAACAATAGTATCATTAACACCATCTCTATCTAAATCCCCAAGGTTTGCAACTCTATATCCAAAATTATCACTACTTAACTCATTTCCGTTTCCAAACCTTGATTCGTTTATTTTATATGAGTTTTTAACACCTCCTGAAGTGTTTAAAAATAAAATCCAGACAGCTCCGTTACTGCTTCCTCCGTCATCATTACCATATTCACCAACAACAATATCTTGTACTCCATCTCCATCTAAATCTCCAAGGTTTGCAACCGCACTTCCAAAAGCATCGCTGCTTAATACATTACCTCCGAGACTAGACTCGTTTATTTTATAGGAGTTTTGAACTCCTCCAGAAGTGTTTAAGAAAAGAATCCAGACAGCTCCATCATCAGTTCCTCCATCATCATTTAACCATTCTCCAACAACAATATCTTGTACTCCATCTCCATCTAAATCTCCAAGGTTTGCAACACTATGTCCAAATTGATCACTACTTAATTCATTTCCATTTCCAAATCTGGATTCGTTTATTTTATATGAGTTTTTAACACCTCCTGAAGTGTTTAAAAATAAAATCCAGACAGCTCCATCAGCACCTCCTCCATCATCAACTCCATTCGCTCCAACAACAATATCTTGTACTCCATCTCCATCTAAATCTCCAAGGTTTGCAACACTTATACCAAATTGATCAGAAATCTGCAACTCACTTCCATTTCCAAATCTGGATTCATTTATTTTAAAAGAAGAATTTACAGAAACATTTTGTAAATTCACAAAATATATTTTTGGAACATCACTATGATTAACATATATTGTTCTTATTTCTGTTATGTTATCATTTCCTGAAGTATCATTTGCCCATGCAAAATATGTATATGTTCCATCTTCTAATACTGCACTTGCATTCTTGCTCTGATTCACTAAAAGATACCATTGTGTTGTATTATAACGATATAAATTTGAAGCATAAAGTTGATAGACTTCGTCTGAAGAAAGGCTTCTATTAAAAATCATGAGATTATCCATGTGACCATAAAATGCCTGACTATTTTGAAAACCACCACAAACTGAATCCTGATCCTGACCAAGTACTAAACAACCATCTCTACCTATATTGCTTGATGGAGCTAAGCTTAAATTATCTTCTAATATTCCGTCTTTATAAGTTAATGAACGATTAGTAGCGCCAGACCAAATCACAGTAATATGATGCCAAAGATTATCATTAATGCTTACAGTACCTGCAGCAGATGTGCTACTTACATACACATCAATACTTGTAGTATCAAATAAAAGGAATTCATTATCACTTGACGCAGCATAAGAAATTATTCCATCCGCACCTCCGCTTGAGCTTGCATTAACCCAAAATGCTACTGTTATACTATCAGAAGGAAATGCAGTAGTATTACTTATATTTATAAAACTATTATTATTTCCGCTAAAATTGAAAACTCCGCCATATTTTCCAGTAGATAACCAGACAGTGCTGGAACTATTTCCGGTCCCATTATTTCCATAACCGCTTAGATCAGCGACTAATGTATCATTTTCACCAAGTGCAGAAACATTATCAAAATTCATTAATAATACCAAGCTATCATTATACAAAGTGTAATTCGTCCCATTCCAATTATAAATTACTTCATTTAAATCAGGTTCAACAATTGAAACATTGACAATAAAACTTGTATTTACAGTTGAAGTTGCATTTACTGGAGTTGGTTCAGTGAAATTAATCTTCGGAATAGAATCACTAGATGCCGGCCATGTTCCGCTCATGTTCCAGTAGTATAAATCTCCTCCGCTGGTATTGTAAAAACTTCCATGAACATAAGTAGAATAACTTGTTGTATCCATTAATCTTCCTTTTTTTATGGCTAATCCCCTGCCAAAAGAAGAGGCAGTAATTGAAGTATTGCTCGCTATTTCAGTGCAACTCCAACTGCCATCACTTGCTGTATTATTGCAGTAGCGTAACCTATCAGAACTACTGCTCGCAATATCCTCGTAGTGAGAAATGTGAATGTCATCATTAGAATCTATTGCAAGAGAAGTTAAATAACCAACATTATTCGTTGATTCAATGGTAATACAGCTCCATAAACCATCACTTGCAGTATTATTGCAGTATCTAAGGTCAAGCACCGGACTAGGATCTTGATGAGAGATATGGACTTTATTGTTTGAATCTATGGCTATAGAAGAATAATATCCTACAGAATCGATATCTATAGCAGTACAGCTCCATGAGCCATCACTTGCAGTATTATTGCAGTATCTTAAATCAGCGGCAATACCCTCATGATGAGAAATATGGACTTTATTATTAGAATCTATGGCTATAGAAGAATAAATTCCTCCTGAATCAACTGCAATACAGCTCCATGAGCCATCACTTGCAGTATTATTGCAGTATCGAAGGTTGCTATTAGTTGTGTCTCGATGAGAAATGTGTATTTTATTATTAGAGTCTATGGCTATAGAAGTATCATATCCAACATTATTCGTTGATTCAATGGCAATACAGCTCCAAGAGCCATCACTTGCTGTATTATTGCAGTAGTATAAATCAAAATTCCAATTGTCTTGGTGAGAAATATGGACTTTATTATTTAAATCAATAGCTATAGAACTATAATATCCTATAAAATTAGTTGTCTTAGCAACAGTACAGCTCCAGCTTCCATCTGATGCAGTGTTATTGCAGTACCTTAATTCGTTTAAGCTTTTATGATGAGAGATATGAACTCCATCATTAGAATCTATGGCTATGGAACTATACAAACCAACAGTATTCGTTGATTCAACCAATACAATATTATAATTCGTAGGATCCACAACATAATCAAATTCAATGCCTGCTGCTGTTACATTCGCTGTTCCATTACCTGTTTCATTTCCTGTCTGATTTCCTGTTAAATTTCCGCTTTCATTTCCTGAATTATTTTCTCCAATCACAATGTCTCCTATAATCTGTAAATCAAAAACATTGTATGATTCATTTTCATTTAAATTAGTTAAATAAATCTTGTACCAGTCTTCTTTTGTGATATTTGTAAATCGTGCAATTTCTTCAGTATCATTAAATCTATAAACAATAATCTCTCCACCTTTATTGTTTATATTTATTTCATTACTTGTATTGCTCGTTTCATTCCCTGTATTATTACTTTCGTTTGTATTATCAGAATTATTACTTATATTATTACTATAATTTGCATACCTCGCATAAATTGTTATATCATTGCTTTTTGTTAAATTTTTTTGAAAGGTAACGCGGACAAATTGGCTTTGAGGAATAGTTGTCCAGTTATCATCTTTTGCTTTTACATAATCATAAATATCTCGAATAAAACTTCTATTTTCATCTAAATGCTCTGCTTTTGTTATCTCTATAATTAATGTAGGATCTAAATAAATCGTTTCTCCAACACTAACGTTTTCATTGCTAAAATCTCTTTCAATGTAAACAGTTATCGTATTATTATAATAAACATCTTCAACTTCGTTAGCTATTACAAATCCAGTAATAGCTCTTCCTATTAATCCAAAAAATCTAACAACATTTCCTGTTATTACAGGTTCATCAGGTTCTTCTGATGAACTTGCTGTCTCTTCTGATTTCTCTTCCTGTTTTTTCTCCTTTTCTTCTTTTATTTCTTCCTTTTTTTCTTCAACAGGTTCTGCTTTTTCCTCTTTTTTTAAATCACTATTCCCGCTCCATACAACAAATCCGTTTCTTTCAACTAAAACCACATCATTTTCAACATCAACATCATACATTCTTCCATCATAAGGAACTTTCTCAATTTCTAAAATTTTTATAGGATTATTTTTATCGTCTAAGAAATAAATATCTTTTCTATTCCTATAATCTGTATAAACCTCAGTTATTGGTTGTAAGGAGAAAAGTTTATATAATTCCTTACTATTTTTATTATTACAATGAGAGTTGAAATTAATGAGTACCTTGTTGCAGACACGGAGATTTGTGGTGGCAAGCCTACTTTCAAAGGTACAAGGGTTATGGTCTGGCAAATTTTGGAAATGCTCGAAGCAGGAATACCCATTAAAGAGATTCTTGAAGCATTCCCCTCTATCAACGAAAATCATATTAAAGCAGCCTTGCATTATGCAGCCAGTTTGATGAGAGGTAGAGACAATGTCCAATTCAGCGTCCCGCTCGATTAGATTTCTGTCAGATGAAAATGTTGATAAAAGACTTGAGAAATTTATTAAAGAACAAGGAGTTGATACAGTTTCAAAACCCAAAGGACTCGCTAACGGTAAATTAGCTTCCTTCTCAAAATCTGAACAAAGAGCATTAATAACCAATGATGAAGATTTTGCTGACTCTGAGCATTTTCCAAAAGAAAAAATATTTTCAGTTGTCTGGTTAAGAATATCCCAAGATAAGTTAGAATTGTCAAAATCTGCTTTCTCCAGGTTATTAAAAGAAATAAAGCCAGAAGATTTTGAAGGCAATTTAATTACATTATATGAAGATGGATTTACAATAGAATCAATTCCCTCCAAATTAACATAAACTTTATGCTTCTCTGAAACAATTAATTCTCCTTCTCTGCCATTACTATCAATAGTCTTAATACTATACATTTCTTTATCTCCCTCAAAATCCTGTTTCTCATAAGGCAATTGCCATTCTTGTTCTCCAGTTTCTTGATTTAATGTCATGACTTTATCATCTTCTTCTAAATCTTTAAAATACCTCCATCCTTTGTCAGTAAATATTCTAGTAATATTATCATAACATTCTCCCTCTTTCACTTCTTCTTTCTCTTCAGTTTTATTTTCTATATCTTTTTTAATTTCTTCTCCAATCTCTTTAGTTTCATTTCTTTTATCTATCTGTTTATCTTCTTCTATAATAGTCTCATTTATTATTGTCTCGATAATTGTTTCATTTTTCTTTTCCTCCTTTTCTTCTTTTTTTTCTTCTTTCTTTTCTTTACCAATCTCTTTCTCTTCTTCAGTTTCATTTATTATTGTTTTGTTAGCAAACGTTTCATTAATGAAAGTCTCATTGATAATCGTTTCATTAACCGAAGTAACATTCTCTAATGACTCATTAACAGTTTTATTTATCAGAGTTTCATTTATTATTGTTTCGTTAACTAATGTCTTATTTATTATCGTTACATTCTCTAAAGTCTCGTTAACAATTGTCTCGTTAATTAGTGTTTCATTAATAGTTTCATTTACAATTTTCTTGTCATAAATTCCCATATCTAAAGAAGGCCTTTCAAATCTAACATTATATCCAGAATTAACCAAATCTTTGAATGAAAGAAGACTTCTCCCAACTCTTAGAGTATGATTATCATAAATGCTGATTAATTCCTCACTAGTTACCTCAATTTTAGCCATTAATTGTTTATCTTTTAATCCTACTTTGTAACCCCATTTAAAATCAGCATTATATCTTCTAGCTTCACTTTCATTCACTGTAATATTAAACTCACTATCATTCAAAACAATTAATGCTTTATCCTCTATTCCTTTTAACGATTCTTCACTTAAATTTTCTAATCCTTTTTTTATCTCTTCTAATGTAAGCCCCTTAATTTTCTCCTTATTATCCTTCTCCTTTTCATCCTCATTCCTTTTCTGCTCTTTTTCCTCGTTGTCAATATTTTCTTCATCTGTTACACCTTCCTTGCTTTCATTATCTTTATCCTTTTCATCATTTTCTTCGCTTTCATTTTTTTTATCAATTTCTTTCTTATTTTCTTTCTTATCTTCCTTGTTATCTTTATCCTCATCAACCCCTTTTTCTTTATCTAAACTGATATTTTTATCACTACTTTCATCATTAACATTTTCAATAACTCTTCCCACAATACCCAAAAATCCTCCAAAAATTCCGGTTATTTTATTTCCTTTTTTGCTTTCATCAGTTTCCTTATTAATATCCTCTTCTTTTCCTTTGTTATCATCTAACTTTTCTTCATCTTCTTTTAATTTATCTCCCTCTTTATCTGTTTCATTTTTGTCTCCTATTTCAGGATTTTCAATTATTGTTTCATTATTAATGCTATTTTCACTCTCATTACTTTCAGTTTCATTGGTTATAGTATCATTAATTAATGTCTCATTTATAGGAATTGTAAAATTGCTTTCTTTCAATTCTTCACTTTCATTAATACTTTCATTTTTTCCTTTACTTTTTTCATTTTCTTTTCTTATCACTAAAGCAGATTCATCAATATACTCTGTATAATTCAACATATCAAAATATAGGATTAACCCTTCGTTTACTTCATATCCAATTCTTTCGTATTCCATCCTATGATTTTTGTTTTTTGATATTTTATTTCCTAAAACCTCTTTCGGTTTTTTTATTTTAAGCTTGGCATTTTTCTCTCTCACCTCAAATTCCTCAACTATCTCTTCTTCAGCTATTTCAGAAACAACATATCCAGAAAGTTTTGAAAATCCTCCTAAAGAAAAGGGAGTTTGGGTTACACCACTTATAACTTTTCCAGATATAGCAATATCTGTTTTCAAAATAACTAAAAAAACAATGGCAAAAACAACTGCTAAAAGAAATAACAAAGAATATTTTTTAGAAGTATTTACACCACTTTTTAAAGGCTTTGTTCCAACATATCTTTTTCTTACCTCTCCATTCTTATCTCTATAGGATTCATAATAATAAGGCCCGTAAACCCTTCCTCCTTTTTTTATGTACCTCTTAAAAACCATGGTTGTGGTGTAACCTCATATACAATAATCTTTAAATATATTCCTGTTATATAATTTTATTATTTTAATAGATAATTTATATTTTTGTCTGCTTAGTGAAGATTTTAGTAATCCTCGAAATGTATTATAATTAATGTTTATTAATAATCTTCATTGCCTAAAGGCTTTAATCTATTTTTCTAGATTTCTCATATCATCAACGACTTCAATACATTAAAAATTGTTTTTTTCGTAAACTCCCTGTTTTAACTGGGGAAAGAAAAAACAATTTTTGAGGTGCTCAAGAACCATAACACGCCATACACTTTAATGGTTCTTGACATTTCCTCAGTTTTGTCGCAAACAAAAAGCATTTGTAAATAAAATAAAAGATAGCAAATGCTTTTTGTTTGGTTAACTATTTAGGGAAAGATTTATGTCTTTCACTATAGCAATGAAAATTTTGAAATAAAACCTAGAAAGAAAATAAAACTGTTAAAGAATTAAAAATATAAATCTAAGCAACTTTCCTTGCTTTTATTTCTTTCTTAGCCCATTCCTGCCATTTACTAAAAACTCTTTTTCCTTCTGGAATGCCAATATCTTTCTGCACTTCTTCAGAAAAGTTGTGAAACATAGTATTACTCAAAGAATTAAATTCTGCTTCTAAGATATCAGGCCTTTTTAATTTCCTGCTTAAATTAACAATTTCTTGTTTAATCTTTGCTCTTAATAAGATATTATCATACACAGCGTCCCAATTTCCTGCCCAACCTTTCACTCCTCCTGCAATAGCTTTTATTATTTCAGAGTCTCCATTAATTAATTCGTCACTAGGCTCTAATTCATCTTTTTCAACATTATATCTTAACAAATCAACAAAACCTCCTTCTTCTTCAGGATCTTTTGTCCAATGTTTCCTTATTTCTGTAAGTTGAACAACTCTTTTTTTAGATGATAAACCATCAGGAGTCTTAATAGGATTAGCAACAAGAATACAATCAGTTGCTTTAAAACTAGTTACAGGAACTTCTAAATCATTGACAACTCTATCAAAAACTCCATAAGGACTTGCTCCATGAATAGTTCCAGCTACAACATTTGCTAATGCCCCAACTCTCATTGCTTCGTAAAGAGATTTTGCCTCTTTGGATCTCACCTCCCCCACTATTAAACTACTATCTCCTAACCTCAAGGAAGTTCTAATTCCTTCATCAGCTCCAACCTCGACACTTTCTTTTAACAAACTTCCTCTTACTTTCATTCTTAATATATCATAACTTAACTTTCTTAAAGAATCAACAGGGAGTTCTAATGTATCTTCTAAAACTACAATTCTGTATTTAGGCATAATCTCTAACATTAAAGCTCCTAAAAGGGATGTTTTTCCAGAACTTCTAGTCCCTGCCACAAGCAGCGTTCTGCTCCCATCTATTAAAAAACTTAGTAACCCGGAAGAAAAGCTGTTAATCATCTTGTTGTCTATAAATAAAGGCAAGGTCCATGGATTTTCTCTGTGTCTCCTAATTGCATAAGCCAAACCATTCGGAGATAAAGGTTGTTGTATAACTGCAATTCTTGCCCGTATATTGCCTAAAGATAAATCTGTATCAAGAATAGGATTTGCCTCATCTAATGGCCTTCCTGAAATCATTCGAAATTTCGCAGCCCATGAATCTGCATCTTCCAAACTGGGAATAATATTTGTAGAACACTCATCATATTCTTGATGTCGTAAAAAAACATTATTGCCAGGAATAGGAGCATTCAAAACAATATCTTGAATATTTTTGTCCTGAAGCAAAACTTCTATTAATCCAAATCCTATAGTATGCCTTACTAAAATCCTTGCTAATTTGTTTAGTTCCATATAATCAATGGTTATTTTTTTACTTTCAGCCAATTCTCGTAGTAAATCAAGAGAAACATTAAGAAATACCTGCCTTGTTTTTTCAGGGTCAGTAAACTCCTCTGCTTTAGGCTGGTGTTCTATCAAAACATTTCTTGCTAAGTTTATTAAGTCTTGCATTCGTTCTTCTAAAGAATATTCAGGCGGCATTAAATGATAGATGTACTTTGCATCCCTCTCTCTTTTTAATATAGTTACTGTCGAGCTATCAACCTCCTCTCCAATCTCATACTGGTCAACTATCTCTGCATCTTTTGGCAATGTACTAACTAACCTTGTAAAAGTGAAATTAGGAATTATTTCACTCCTAAAAAAATTGTGATAAATAGTTCTATTAAAAGTATAGTTAGTCAAAAATTTTTGCGCTTTTCTAATAAGCTCTGTATTTTTCAACAAGTTATAAAATTTTTCTAACATTCTTACATAATGCAATAAGTCTATTCTAAGGTTATCTGGTGATTTTTCTAATCTACCTCTTTCTTTTACGAGAATTTTCTGCAGTTCCATAAAACACGCAATAGGATCTGACTTTAATTTCATTAACAAATAAGCAACATCATTATATCGCTGTCCAAGCTCTTGTGAGTTAAGTATTGATAATTTAGAAGGAGATAAAATCTTTTCTTGTCTTGTCAAAAAAACATATAATGTAGCTATTTCTTGAAGCATGAAAGTTTGTTCAGTATTATAGCTGTAATTTCTCTGTTGAACAAAAACAATTCTTGAGACGCCAGATCCTTCTATTAACAGATCTATTGCTCGTGACATAACTTCTTCACTATCAGCAATATTCGGAACAAAATTAGCTCCCAAATAATTTACATAAAGTACTTTATTCCCTTCTTCTCTTACAATTTCATAAGCATACAGATCTGTTCCTGATTTGAATAACACCATTTTCCCTCTTTTAAAGAACTTTGTTTTTCTTATTTTTGCAAAATTCTCTTTATTTTTCTTTTTATTTTAAAAGAATTTGCACGTTAAAAATATATTGGTAATAAACAAAAGAAGAATTTAAGGTTTTCTTGTATCTTCTTTTTGGTCAAATGGTAGATCAATAACAAATCTATTAATATCTACTCTAGTTAAAACCTCTTCAACTTGTTTACAAAACTTTTGGGGGCTTACCCATCTTCTTACATCTAATCCAAATTCATAACACAATCTAAGACTATCTATTGATTTTTTTCCTTCACAATGATAAGAAGGATCTTTACTCTCAAAAAAATACAAAGCAGTTCTTCTTGGAACTTCAAAATCTAATTTCAATCCATAATGTAAACAATAAGGAATAGGAGGATCATCTCCATGATACCTTGTTGTTACTCCTAATCTTAATCCCTGATTTTGTTTTAGATAAACAGCTAAAAACGTAAATAAATCTCTGTCATTTAAAACTTCATCAACAACAGAATCTAAATCTTCTCCTTACTCAAACTTAAAATAATCTAACAAAGAACCCTCTAAAAAATCTCTTAATTTTTCACTTATTGCATTTTTTCTTATAAACATAAACTAACTTATTTTTAATGGTTTATATGGATTATTGTATATTGTTACTTATTTTAATTCATAACTACAACCTTTTTAAAAACAAAAACAAATTTAAACTCTTGATTATTACTTTTAAAGTAAAAAGGTGAAAAATGGCTGACCAAATACAAGATTCTGTAAATTCTCTTCTATCAGAGTTCAGCACGCGACTTAATGAGATTGAAGAAAAGCAAAGGCTCTTAAGAGATAGAGCATTATTGATTGGAGAAAATCTTATATCTACAAAAGAAGAATTTGACAATGAAAATTTTGAAATTAAAAAGACTATCTCTGCTTTAGAATCTGAGATTAAAGAGCTAAAACAAATGCAACAAAGAATAATAAATGAGTTAAGCAATGTTGCGAGAAAATCAGAACTCGATATATTGAAAAGGCAATTCCAGTTGTTTCAGCCATTAGAATTCGCAAGAATGAAAGATGTTGAAAAAATGATTAATAATAAATTGAAGATTAAATAATTAAAATGTCAGTCATAGAACAAATTACGAAGATGAAAAATCAGGGAATGCCTACTGGCCAGATAATTTTCTCATTAAAAAGCCAGGGATATTCTCCAAAAGAAATAAATGAAGCGCTTTCTCAATCAGAAATAAAATCAGAATTAACAAAATATCCAGAAAACTTTCCTAGACCAACTTACAAAAACCATCCATCAGATTTACAACCATCAATGGATACAAGAACTCTTGCTACTCAACAACCTACTCAAGAAGAACCTCAAGACCAGGAAGAAACTTCACGGGAAGAAACCAGCTATTTAAATGTTCCGCAAGAATTCGAACAATCACCTCAAACATTCGAACAACCATATCAAACGCCAGAGCAACTACCTCCAGTTTCTCCTTATCAAGAATATCAAGGATATCCAGAACAACAATTAACAGAACCTCAAGACCAGCAAGAATACTCACAACAATATTATCCAGAATATACCTCTCCACAAACAATTGATTTCGAAGCTGTTTCTGACCTTACTAACCAAATAATAGAAGAAAAAATGATGAAGACAAAAAAGGAAATCTTATCTTTAATAAAATCTAAAAAAGCAATTTCAGAGGATATTAAGAGAATAAATAATAGAATTGATAAAATAGAGAATACACTTAATGAATTACAACTTGCTATTATCAAAAAAGTTGGAGAATATGGAGAAGACATAAAAACTATTTCAGATGAGCTAAAAGCAACCCAGGATTCATTTTCAAAAATGGTGAATCCTATCGTGGATAATATCAGAGATTCAGAGCCTCATAAAACAAAAAACAAGAAAAATAAAGAATTTGAAGATTATCTAAGATAATTATTTGCTTTTCGCTAACACAAGAGAAACAACCGCAGCAATAATAATTAATAAAATAGTTCCGAAAACTCTTCCATTATCTCCTGAAAAAATTTGTCGCGCGAAACTTGTTCCTTCTCCAGAAGCAATGATTAAATCAGGATGAAACACAGGATTAAACACATAAATTGCTGCAATTAAAAAAATAGCGATTAAAAATCCAACTATAACCCATCCAAATCCTTTGTTCATGATTATCTCTAACTTTCCGCTTGCAAATCCTCCTATCAATAAAATTAAAAATGTTGAGATAAGAAGAACAATAGCCCAAGGAACAATAGTTAAAACATACAATTCTAAGGAAGAAAAGCTAAGAAAAATAATAGCCATGGTAAATGAAATAAAAATGTTAATCCAGCCGCTTTCTCCTAAAACTGTTGTTTTTGCAAGAACAGAATAAACTACTAAAAAGATGAGTAAAAAACTAAATACAGGCATGAATACAAATATTCCTGAAATATCTATTGCCATATTATGGTGTTCTTCTACCTCCCCCACCTCCTCCGCCTCCGCCTCTTCCTCCTCCCCAAATAATTAATGCCATGATTCCTAAAACTAATCCAACTGCTAAAAGAGCAGGAGCAGCATTAACTAATCCTATAGCTGTTCCTCCAAGCCAAAACATATCTGATATAGATGATAAGAGAACAAATAAAAATATAACAACGCCAATGCCAAACCACACAAATGGCGCCCAGTTAGCTTCAGGAGCAATTAATCCCATTAAAATAATGGCAACTAAAAGAACCGCTAATCCCATTCCAGCATATGGAAAAATACTTGCATAAAATCCAGAAACATAATCAAATTGTAAAGCTAATAAACCAAAAGCTAAAGAAATTGTAGCCATGACTCCTTTATTTTCTCCTAAAATCTGAGTACGAGAAAGAATTCCATAAACTAATGCAAAAATCATTAAGAAAGGAAGCAAATAAGCAAATACTCCCATGTTTGCCCAACTATTCAGTAAATCAGCAATACTATATCCATAAAAAAAATGATTAACCATCTTCTCTTTTTATATTGAACCAATTTAATTTTTCTATTTGTTTTATTGGTTTAATAGACAGCGGAACAACAGATTTTTTCAATTTTGTTGGTCTGCTGTATTAATTAAATAATTTATGTTTATATATATTTCGTTCTCTGAACTTTTGCGTTTTACTTGAGGGACTTTGGTGTTTTATAAGGGGATTCAACAAAATCTTCAACTTGTAAAAGTTGAATGAGACAGAAAACTTCAACTTTTTTAAAGTTGGAGTATCAGAAATTTTAATTTATGAGTTTTTAATTTCTGTAGTTCAGTTCGGAAACTTTTGCAGTATTTTGCACATAAAATGCAAAAGTTTACGTTCTTATGAACTTTTTTTCTCTCCTTTTATTACTGCTACAATAACAGCTATAATTGCAACTATCATTATTATTGTGCTTAAAATAGGTCCGCTTCTCGTCCCAAAAAATAAGCTTAAAACAAAATCCCAATAACCACTAATGATTAAAAGATAAGTTATTAAAGATAAACTAATAAAAGCAATCCACGCTATTTTCCATCCAGAACTTAATATACCTCCCTCACTATCTTTTTTTCCGCTCGCAAATCCATACAAAAGCATGAAAACCAACAATAAAACAACAAAAAAAGCTAAAAAAGGCATTAACAAAATAATTAATGAACGGGCATAAGGAAATCCTATTAAGATTAATCCAATAACTAATCCAATTAAAGTGTCAATTGCTCTTTTATCTTCTCCAAATAATTGTGTTTTTTGCAAAACAGCAAAAACAATTGTAAAAACTAAAACAAACGGAAGAATATATTCTACAAAAAACGGAGATACGAAAAGTATAGGTATTGCCATAAAACCTCTTTTAATTTTAACAAATATAGAATAACTTACTTAAAAACTTTCCTATATGCCAACTTCTTGTCCTCGTTCTTCCCGCAAATCAACAGTTTCTCCTACACTATCTCCCCCTTCTTCCAGTGGCAAACTTGATCTGCTTACAATAACTACATCGCCAATAGCTCGCACAAATTGATGAGGTATAATAACTCCTTTAGCGCCTCCTAAAAAAGAACCTATACTGCTTGCTACTCTAATTCTCCAACTATCAACTTTATTTTCAACTAAATTACCCTCTTCAACATCTCCAAAAAAATCTCCCGTGTCAGTAAAAACTTTCTTTCCAACGACTTCGCTTACCTTCTTTATTCTTAACATCATCTAAAAAGAAAAAATCTATTTAAATACTTTTCTGTGGTTGGGTATGTATTAATTTAAACTAATAAAAGGGGTTGCTCCTGCACCAACATATTGAGGTAGTTTTCCATCCCATTTCTCTATTGCTTTAACTTCTTTTTCAATTTTTCTAAGCTCAACCAATTCAGAAGTAAGTTGTTGCTTCTGCAGTTTTAAAGCTTCTGCTTCTGCTTTTGCCTGCTCTATTCTTTGCTGAGCTTCTATCTCTATCCGTTCTAAATCCCGTTCAGCCTTTAATTTTTGCTGCTCTGCAGTAACTTTAGCTTCAATAGCCTTAGTAAATTCAGCACTGAATTTAAATTCAGTTATAGATACATCATCCAGCACAATATTCCATCTTTGAAGTCTTTCGCCCAATTGAACTTGTATAGCATCTTTAACAAAAGCCCTCCGCGTTATTAATTCTTCTGCAGTATATTGAGCAGTAACAGCTTTAACTACTTCTTGAACGCTTGGTTGAATAATTCTGTCTTCGTATGCTAACTTTAAATCTGTATAAACTGAAGGAGTTTCATCAGGAGATAAGTGATAGTTTACAGTTACTTCAGTAAATACGTCTTGCAAATCCCGAGAAGCAGCACTTGCTTCTGCAGAATATTTCTGGGTTCTCACATCCATCTTTACTACCTTCTGTACCAAGGGAATTTTAAAATGAAAACCAGGCTTGCTAGGAATAAGAGACATTTTTCCAAGAGTCAAAACCACTGCTCTCTCTCCAGCATCTACAGTATAAAAGCTACTAAAAAGTATGATAACAATAAATATAAGAAAAATAACTTTCTTAAAATGTTTCTTGAAATTTCCGAATGAAATCTTAATTGTCTCTCCTTTTTTCATTTTTTGTTAAATAATAACGAACTAAACCTTTAAATAAATTATCCTTCTTTTATGATTATGAAAATAAGGTACGAACTTCCGAAAAAGAGCAAAAGAAAACTTTCCAAAAAATATTATCATAGACTATCAAAAAAAGAAATAGTGCTTATCCTACTATTTTCCATTATAGCTTCATTTATAAGTTTTATTCCAATAATTCCGAGTGAGCCAATAAAAATCATAACTACTCTTTTCATCTTCCTTATTATAATTACTTCCTCATTTTACGCAAAGAAAATAATAGGAAAAAAACATGCGTTAAAAATCGAGCATTCTATATGGGAATTGAAAACATTTTGGTTCGCTAAAGAATCTTCTTATAAAAAACCTATTCCTTTAGGAATAATTTTTCCTTTTTTTCTTGCTATTTTCTCTCTTGGAACAATAAAGCCTTTTTCCTTTTTCCAGTTTGATTATGAAGAAATAACCTCTAGAAGGCTCGTAAAAGACCGAGGATGGAAAAGAGGATTAAGAAAAGAATTTGCTCATGAAACAGATGTAGCTAACACTGCATCAGCAGGAATCTGGATTCTATTAATAATAGCTATTATAGGATATATCTTAAGTTTGTTTGGAATCTCTTTAGGCGAACAGCTTGCTCTTTACTCACTTTATTATGGATTATGGAATCTCCTTCCCATAAGCAATCTAGACGGAGCAAAGATTTTCTTCGGAACTAATGGGATATGGGCTGTATTAACTTTATTATATCTAATAGGATTAATTATCCTCTTTATATAAAAGAATTAGATAAATTAGATTATCCTAATAAAATTAACAAACCTTATAACCTTTAGTTTAGTTTTTCTAACTTATTGCATTGATGCTTTCAGTCCACACACAACGTTCATTCCCTGGAACAAAAACTTTATTCCTAGCTCCCACAAGGCCATTAGCAGAACAACATTTAACTTATTTCAAAAAACATCTTCCAGAATTATTTGCTGAATTTGTTTTGTTTACTGGAAAAATAAACGCAGATAAACGAAAAGAATTATGGGAATCTTCTGATATCATATTTTCTACTCCGCAATGTTTAAAAAATGATCTTATAAATAATCTATATAACTTAGAAAATGTTTCTTTATTAATAATTGATGAATCTCATAGATGCTTAAAAAATTACGCCTATACCTCTGTTGCTGAGAAATATAAAGAACAAGCAATTAATAAAAAGGTTCTAGGACTTACTGCTTCGCCAGGAACAGATAGAAAAACAATTGAGCAGATAGCAAAAAATCTTGGAATTGAAACTATTGAAATTAGAACTCGTGAATCTGAAGATGTAAAGTCTTATTTAAAAGAATTAGAATTTAAAATTATCAAAGTAGAATTTCCTAAAGAATTTAAAGAAATTACTTCTCTAATAAAAAACCTTTATAATAAAAAAATCGAAGAACTAAAAAATAGAAAATTATTATTTGAGCCTCCAACTAAAACAAACATTTTAAAATTACAAAATAAAATAATGGCTCAAATTCATTCCGGAAATAGAAATTTTAATATTTTATCTGGAGCTTCCGCATGTGCACAAGCTATCAAATTATCGCATTTAATTGAGTTATTAGAAACACAAACTCTCTTTTCATCATTAAATTATATTAAATCCATGTTTGAACAAGCTTCTCAAAAACAATCAAAAGCTGTTCAGCAAATAACAAAAAACCAAGATTTTAATAAAGTTTATATAAAAATCAATGAGCTTATTTCAAAAAAATTAGAGCATCCAAAACTTTTAGAATTAAGCTCTCTAGTTGACGATCTTATCAAAAAGAATAAAAAAAATAAATTTATTATTTTCACGCAATACAGAGATACAGCCAAGAAAATCTGTGAACAATTAACTAATATTGAAGGAATAAGAGCAAAAGTTTTTGTTGGTCAAGCAAAAAAATCAGGAATGGGGTTAAGTCAAAAAGAACAACAAGAATTAATTGAAAAGTTTAGAACCGGTGAAATAAATCTTATAGTTGCGACATCAATTGGTGAGGAAGGACTAGACATCCCTGAAGTTAATACAGTAATTTTCTATGAGCCAATTCCTTCTGCAATAAGAAAAATACAGAGAGCTGGTAGGACTGCAAGATTAATGAAAGGCGAGCTAATAATCCTTTTAACCATTGATACATTAGATGAAATATTTTATTATGCATCTAGAAGCAGAGAAAAAAGAATGTACCGAACAATTGAAAACATAAAAAAAGATTTAAATGACGGAAAAATTTTAATAGATAATAAAGAGCAAAAAAAGCTGTTTTAAAATCAAAAAAACTCTCTGAGTTTACCACACACTAAAGTGTGTGGTTTGTGAGTTTTTTGGATGCTCAGAAAAATCTGACAGTTGTTTACGACTGTCTGCACCTTAAAAGGTGCAGTTTATTTTTCTGACATAAATAAAAAATGCTCCACAATATTTTCAAAAAAAGAGGCAAAGAAAAAATAAAAGAAAAGCCATTGATAATAGCGGATATTCACGAAAAAAATTCTCTTGTTTTATCAGAATTAATTTCTTCCAAAGAAATTATATTGGAGATAAGCTCACTAAAAATAGCAGACTATGTGATAGGTACAAACATAATAGAGAGAAAAACTATTTCAGATTTCATCTCTTCAATGATTAGCAAAAGATTAATTCAGCAATTAAAACAAATGCAAGAATATCCTAAAAAATTATTGATTATTGAAGGGGATATTAACCAGGTTTACAAGGAAAATTCAGATATTTCTGGGGCATTGAGAGGTTTTATTATATCTCTTTTAATGAACTATCAAATGCCTTTGTTGTTTAGTGAAGATTGCAAAGATACTGCGCAATACTTGATAACTTTAGCAAAACAACAGAAAAAAACCAAAAGCCCAATTTCCTTGCATTCGCGAATCCCTAAAACAAAAGAAGAACAAAAAAAATATGTTCTAGAAGCATTTCCAGGAATCGGTCCTAAAAAATCAGAAAAATTGCTGGAAAAACTCCCTAACTTATTATCTATTTTCAATGCATCAGAAGAAGAACTTAAAGATATATTGAAAAGCAAAGCAGGTGAATTCAAGAATTTATTAAATTCTTGACCTATTACTGAATTTAAGAACCTTTTAAACTCTTATTTATTTCTTAAAGAGTCGTAAGTTCGTAGATAATAACCTACATCCACATTATACTCCTCTTCTTTATAACCTATAACAACTTTAATATCCTCATCTCTATCAGGTCTTTTATATTTTAATCCTTTATTTCTTAAAGACTCTTGCAAAAAATCTCTAACCTGTTCTAAAATATTAGCATCTGCATTATATAAAGAAATTTCAGGAGGAATTTTATCAGGATATTGTCTAAGATGTTCTGCAACTCTTTCAGACAGATGTTCTGCAACTCTTTCAGATTTTTCTATAATATTACTAGTAAGGTCTTTCCTCTCTTTTTGATGCCTCTCTTTTTTTAATGTCTCCATTAAAA
Organism: Candidatus Pacearchaeota archaeon; assembly: GCA_018304055.1. Taxonomy (GTDB): domain Archaea; phylum Nanobdellota; class Nanobdellia; order Pacearchaeales; family GW2011-AR1; genus ARS1285. The sequence goes on along the minus strand of JAGVWY010000036.1, from coordinate 20,784 downwards.
TAATCACACAAAATAGAAATTTTTAAAGTAGTGCATGGTGAAAAATAGATATTCCATACTAAAAATATTTAAACTAACAAATGCTTTTTATTGTAAATATTTTATTTTAAAGGATATTCTTCAATAACTTCATAAATAGGACCCTCTGGAAGTAAAGTGGATTTTTTTAAATAAAATTTGTCTACTGTAAATCGGATATCTGTTTTTATTTTTTTTAGATATTCTATAAGCTCTTTTTTTTCTTTAATATATTTAATTCTTGCTATTGTTATATGCCCCATAAACCTCTTTTCTTTTTCAAATAAATCTTCTAACACATTATCTATTTCTCTCTGCAATATATCTGCTCCTTTTAATTTTATCCACAGAACTCTTGGTGTTTTTCCTGAAAATATACCTATCTTATCAAGCTTTGCTGTAAATTCTTCAAATTTTAATTCTGAAAGTCTTTTTTTAACTTTTTCTAATTTTTCATTATTTATCTCTCCTAAAAATTTTAAAGTTAAATGTAAATTTTCAAGCTCTGTATATTTACCTCTAACAAAAACTTTATTTCTATCATTCAAAGTTTTTGGAACAGAAATTTTTTTAGAGAACTTTGAATAATCCAATTTTCCTAAGGAAAATTCATCAAAGACTTCAAAATCTTTGATTTTGAATGTATCAGAGAACTTGTTCTCTGATTTCTTCTTAGAGAATTTTGATTTCTTAAGTTTTTCAAAATTCTCTTTATTTATAGAAGAAATTTCTGTAAAAATAAACTTTCTTTTAATATTTTCCTGTATCTGTTTTATTTCATTAATAGCCTCTTCTGGAAGGTCTAAAGCAATAAAAGCTCTTGTTTTCATCTTACAAAAATTCAGCTAAAACTCTAGCTCCTAAACTTGTAGTTATATTATTTAGGTCTTTACTTGGATTAATACCTAGAATGCCTGCTCCTCTAAAATTTTCTAGTTTTCTCAATCTTTTTACAAAATATATCATTTCTCTTGTGCTTAATCCCCCTGGCTCAACTTTATTAACTCCAGGAGCAAAAGCAGGGTCAATAAAATCCATATCTAAAATGATCAAAAATCCGCTTGAATTTCTAGATCTTTCCATAAGAGAATCGCATATACCCTCTAAATCCTCTCCTAAAAAGTTATTAGTAATACACAAAATATTATGTTCTTTTAAAAAATCTTTTTCACCATCTTCAAAACATCTAGGCCCAATAAGAACAATTTTTCTTCCATCCTCTCCTTCATTAATAATTCTTTTAATCCAATTTTTATTCATAAGTTCGCTGTTAGAACATCCGCAATGAGCATCAAAAACAAGGACTAAAGGATTTTTTTCTGTCGTAAAAAAGGCGTTTATAAGAGGAAAATTAATGCTTGTGTCCCCTCCTATAAAAAAAGTTCTAAAATTTTTTTCAAAAGACTCCTTAGAGTTTTCAAAAATAAGATGCTCTGATTCTTTTTGATTGCCTAGGTCAACGTGAATTTCCTCGAAGGTTATTTTTTCTTTTTCTATTCTATCCCCGTTTTCCTTACATTCAATATTTTTGAAATGTTTTAAGATCTCTGTAGGAGCACTTTCGCATCCTTCAGATTCTGCTTTCTCAATAAATCTTACTCGAATAATTTCCATATCCTTAAATTATATCAACAAAACATATTTAAATAGCTTTTTCCTGTAAATTATAATAATAAGAAAGGAGGTAAGAAAATGGGAAACTGGACTGGATGGGTAGCTGCTCTTGGAGGATTAATAGCTCTTGCAACTCCTTACGTAACTCAAATCCAAAGTTGGGGAGCTCAACTAGGAGGCGTTGTTGCTATTATATTTGGAATTTGGGCAGCAATGAAATAAAAGTTTATTTTTTTATTATTAATTATATTTTGTAATTGAACTCTTGTGTTTTATTTAATTAGTTATGCGGAATTAAAGCAAAGAAACTATATCCTTTTAGCTTGCTTAGCTCTCTAACTTCTTTTAAAGGAACCTTATTTATACTATCCTCATAATTATAATAATTCTCGGCATTTCCAGCTATTTCCTCATGCAACAAATCTACCATAGTAGAATCGCATTTTTCTTTGCTTATTTCTCTTAGTCCGATAAGCCTTTCTTTTGCTTCACTCAAATCTCTTTGTTTCAATTCATTCATTTTTTTTATTTCTTTTAAAATAATTCTCTTAACTTCATTCATTTTTTCTTTTAAGGTCCCAACATAGATTATTTCATAAGCATAATCTCTTGACTGCTCTAAATTACTTCTCACACTATATCCTAGTCCTTTTTTTTCCCGGATCTCTTGAAAAAGTCTGCTGCTCATTCCTCCTCCTAGAATATTATCAAATATTTCTGCGCTATATCTTTGTTTATCACTTAAATGAGGCATGTGAAATCCAATAACTAAATGAGTTTGGTCTATTCCTTTTCTTTTTTCTATAGAAGTTCCAAATCTTTTTTTTATAGCTACATTGCCAATAACCTTTTTATTTTCAGGGAATTTACTTGCTTCTTCTAAAACCTCTTCCCAAGAAACATTTCCAACAGCACTAAAGATAAGATTGTTTGTAGAATAAATCTGTTTGTATAAATCAATTACCCTTTCCCGAGAGAGACGTGAAACACTCTCTAAACTTCCTGAAACCGGCAAATTAAAAGGCTTTTCATATAAAAACTCTTTTATTTTTTCCAAAACATAATAAGGAGGATTATCATGATACATTTTTATTTCCTCCAAAATAACTTTTCTCTCTCTTTCTAACGCATTTTTTTCAAAAAGAGGATGTAGTACTAAATCTCGAGAAACATCTGCGCCTAAACTAAAATGCTTACTAGGAAGCTTGTTCCAATAACAAGTTATTTCTTCTGAAGTAAAGGCATTAATAATTCCTCCTTTACTTTCTATTTCCCTAGGAATCTCATCTACTTTCCTTTTCTTCGTTCCCTTAAAAACCAAATGCTCAATAAAATGACTTATGCCCTTGATATCTTCAGGTTCATATTGAGCTCCAAACCTAATGCTTGTTGCTGTAGCAACAACAGGAACTTCTCTTTTCTCAAATAAAACAGTTATTCCATTATCCAATTTTTTCCGGTAAAATTCTGGCTCTTTCATTTTATACTTCTTTTTAAAATTTAAGAAATAACCATTAATAAATGTTCCTTACAAAATTTTTAATTATCTCTTTATTCCTCACCTCAGGATGAAATAATAACCCATATATCTCTTTTTTCTTATGCTTTACAGCCTGAACAACTTTATTGCTAGACAAAATCTCAAACCTCTTATCAAACTCAACATAATAATTATGCAAATGATAAACTTCTCCTTCCTTAAATCCTAAAAATTTCTTCTTAAATGCTTCTTTATAAAATCCTATCTCGGTTTTCTTTTTAAGAAAACCCTTGCTTTCTTCGGTTTTCTTTTTCAATTTTCCACCAAAAACTGCTCCTATAATTTCCATTCCTCCACAAATTCCAATAACAGGTTTCTTAAAATTCATAAGCCATTTAAATTTATTAATATTTTCTAAAAATTCATTATCTTTTAGACTAGTCCCACAAATAATTATCTTATCACTTTCTTCTAAATCTTTTTTATTTAATTCTTTATAGTGTTTAGTAAAATATTTTAATTTTAAACTAACAACAATATCCTCAACAGGCTTAACAAATTCACAATAATGTAATTTCTCTTTACAAATGTTTATGATTAAAATTTTTTCTATCATCTTTATTATTTCCAGAAATTCCAAAAAGAATCTTTAATTTATTTTTATTTTTCTTAGTTATGCTAAACCCATTCTCACTTGATAATACAAAAACGTTTCTTAATATCCAAATTCTAACATAAAAACCCTGTATTTTCCGAGGTATAATAAATCTGTCAATCCTATATTCCTTATTACCCTCCTCTATTTCTGTTGATAAAAAACTTTCATTTCCAAATCCTATTTCAGCGTATATTTTCTTTTTCATTTTCTAGTTTCATCCTACAATAAGCTCTCTCCTCCACGAATTTCCAGAGCCAAAATCCTTATAATTAATTATTCTTAATTTTCTTTTAAATAAAGTACAATTAACAACAAAACTTTCTGTCTCTCCTCCTTCTCCACTTATTGATATACTATATTTATCATACAGTTTTTTAATATCTTTAATGAAATTTTTATCAATTTTTCTTCCAAGCCATTCTTTACCGAAAGGAAAAGCAAAAACCCCCGTAATAATAACCTCGAATTTATTTTTTATTATATCTTTTAAAAGTTCTTCCTGAACTTTTAACCATAAAGGATTAAAACATTCAATATCCAATTTGTTGCATATATTCTGTATTCTAGAACTTTGATAAACACTTTCCACAGCTCCTGTAACAACGCCTTCAATTTTATAATTTTCAATAGCTTTTTTAATTCCTTTTTCTAAATCCAAAAGTTCTTTTTCTTTTTCTCCTTTTGTTTCTACAATTATTAAAGGAATATTCATAACTTCTGCTTGTTTTTTAACTTGTTCTATAGAAGGTGTATGAAACATCCAGCTTTCTTTATTCTCGCTAAAAATACTAATTAAACAACTTATTTCATATCCTTGTTTCTTTGCCAAATAACACGCAAAAGTGCTGTCTTTTCCACCTGAAAATAAAACGCCGAGTTTCATTTTAATTTTATTTGAAGGGATTTTGATTTAACTTTTATCATAAAAGTTAATTCTTTAATAAAAGTTTCTTTATAAGAAAATTTTTCTGAAAATAAAACGCCGAGTTTCATAAAAACATATAATTTAATTGTTTAATAATATTTCCAAATTGTTTGCGTACCCTGTAGAAATAGGGCTTTTTATAATTTTCCAGTCTGAAGATATTTTAGAGATTCTGCAAATCTTTGCTCAATTACTGCTTTTTGCCTCTCGGTTTCTACTCTTAATTGTGAAATGTATTCTTCTAAATTTTTTTGCGTGGCTTCGCAAACAATTTGCATTTGCAAATTTAAAAAGAAAAATTAAAAAGAAAAATCTAATGCAAATTGTTTCAGCTAATCACAACCACCCGACTATAGCCACCCGAGCCCGCAAGACGCTCGTTGTCCGAGCCCAGATCCAAGCCCCAGCTCAGGAACAACCTAGACAAACCATCTTTTCTAGCATAAAAAGTCCTTGATCCTTTTTCATCCCATTCAATTGAATAATCCTCATTAATTCTTCTGAATTTTTTTCCATGATTTTCATGATTAAAATCAGGTGCTTCTTTAACTTCTGTATCATCTGTTAAAAACTCTAATCCATCGCAATCAATTACTTTTGGTGTTTCACTCTGTTTTATCCCTAATCCTCTAATAATATAAGGATGTTTAAAGGATTTTAATTTTAATTTATCTGCCAAAGTTTCAGCAAGATAATTATTTCGCTGATAACTATCCCCTCTACTTCTTAATATAACTTCTCTTCCATTTACATAATGTTCACTTAAAGGCATACCGTTTTCTAATGCAATTTCTAACTCTGGAAGTGTGGGGGTTCTAATTCCTATTTGATTAAGAAAAAGGACTTTCCAAAGATTGGAACCCTTTCTAAGAATGTTTAAAGAATCATACGCATTTCCAGAAAATTGTTTTATTGATTCTTCATACTTTGCTTGTTCTTCCTCAGAAAGAAATCTAGCTATTGGAAATCCTAATTCTCTAATTTCTTTGGGTATCAATCTTATATAATGATCTTCCATGATTTAATAAGTAAATAAGATTTTTTAAATCTTTCTATCTGTTACCTTTATTTAGAAGTTACGAAATCAAAATAAAATTCCAAGTTTATGTTTTAGTTAATTTATATTAATCTTCCCAAATTTCATCTCCTACTCACAAATTCATTATTTTTAATATAAAACCTTAATTTTCTTGGAAGATCTTTTTTTACTCCAATTCTGAAACTTGAGACAATTTCAAATTTCTTGGTATTTAATGTAAGATTCTCCCTACTTTCACTCTCTTTTCTAGCTAAACTTACCTTGCCCTCTAGAACCCTCTTTAATATATAATCTTGTAAGTTACCATTATCCTCAATCCAAATCTCATTATTATCAATAATATTTTTCTTATGAAATGTCTTATCAATCAATAAAGCTTTAGTTAATAATCCAGGTCCATTACATTTTCCAATAAAATTTAATGGCTCAACTGCTCTAATTAAAACAGTACTTGCCTTGCCTTCCCCATCAGTCACAATATTAACCAGCCAGTTATTGTGAACACCGTATACAAGTATTGTCCCTGCTCTCATCATCATAGTTAATCTTAGATCTCCATTTTGACATGCTCGTGATGCAGGATCGTTCTCATCAAAATAAGCTTCTGTCTCAACTATCCGAGCTTTTAATTCATTTTCATTTATCTTTCTTACTATAATCTTCCCCAATAATTCCTTCGCCACTTTATCCGCGCTTCTATTAAAAAATTCCTGATTCATATTCCCAATATTTATATAATAAAACCATTTATAATTATTATGGAAAATGAGGCCATTGTTATCATATCTGGGGCAGTTATGATGGCAATCGCATTAACATTGCTAAATATTTTTTTAAAATTAAATTTAGCCGTAAGTTTGGTTATCTCAATAATACTGGGAATAATCATAGGATTAATTGTTAATAAAATTAAATGAGAATCAAAGAATTAATTATAAAAGTACTGGGAATAGTGGCATGGGGATTGATTTTATTTGCAATAATTGCTTTTGTTTTAAAATTACTAGGAATTATAAGTTCCCCGCCTATAACTGAAATTATTTTAGGAGGAATTTTAATAGAACTTATAAGATTAGAATCAAGGCTTAACAAAGAAATAACCCCTATAAAAATTAAACAATCTATTCTTTGGTCTGATTTCAAGAAAAGAAGAGAAATTTAAAATGCCAATCAATGCCCACCCAGAATATCTAAAAGCAGAGCAAGAATACCATCGTGCAACTACTGATAAAGAAAAGTTAAAAGCATTAGAAGAAATGCTTAGATACATGCCTAAACATAAATCGGCCGAGGCATTAAGAAAAAACCTAAAAACACGATACAAAAAACTTAAAGAAGAGTTATTCAAAAAAACAAAAAAACAAAAAGCTAAAAAAGGCATAAAAAAAGCAGAAATGCAAGCTGTTTTAATAGGATTAACTAATTCAGGGAAATCTTCTCTTCTTAAAGTTCTCACTAATGCTCAACCTAAAATAGCAAGTTACGGTTTTTCAACATCAGAACCTATCATTGGAATGCTCCATCATCAAGGATGCAATATCCAGATGATAGATATGCCCCCTATTGCTTCTGAAAATTTTGATAAAGGAATTATCAACAACACTGATACTCTATTAATTGTCATAGAAAAAATTGATGAAATTAAATCAGTTCTAGAAGCTATTAGAAAAACAGATGCTAAAAAAATCATTGTTTTTAACAAAGCAGATAATTATGATAATGAAACTAAAAGAAAAATTTCAGAAACACTAAAATCAAAAAGATATAATTTTGTCCTTACCTCTACTTTCACACAAGAAGGAATTGAGGAGTTAAAAGAAAAAATTTTGAATTCTTTTGATATAATAAGAGTATATACAACTCATAAAGGAAAAGAAAAAAATAAAGATATTCCAGTTATCCTTCATCCACATTCAACATTAGGAGATGTTGCAGAGAAAATTCTTCATGGATATAGTAAAAAAGTAAAATACGCAAAAGTTACAGGCCCTTCATCAAAATTCCCAAATCAAAAAGTTGGATTAAAGCATGTTGTTAAAGATAAAGATATTGTAGAATTTGTGACTGAATAAATATCCTCAAATTCAACAATTGATTTAAAGGCAATAAAACTTTAAAATAATGCCAGAGTTTTTAAAGTACCTTTCAAATGTTATAGGAGTGGCATTTTTAAGTCTCATAGCTATTTTTTATAAAACTATAAGCTTGATTGAAGGTTTAGCCATACTCTCTCTATTTCTTTTAATAGGGTTTATATCGATAATTATTTATTATATGTCTATGATAAAAAGAAGAATAAAAATTATTGAACAATAGTTTAAAAGAACCGATGAACTTACAGATATAAAGAGTGATATTAATGCATTAAAATTAATTTTATTAAGGAAAAAATGGGGGGAAAAGCAAGAATAACATCTGAAGACGTTTTAGAGAAAATAAAAATAATTATAGCAGTTATAATAGGATTTATTATTATTAAGGATTTACTATCTACAGTATAAAAAAGAGAGTTGAAAATGAATAAAAAAGGTTTCACAGAAAAAGATTTATTGAAATGGATTACAATAATCACTGCATTGGCGCTTGCTTATTTTATAATAAAAACAATTTTCTTTTCATAAATATTTTTTAAACCAATTTAAAGAAATTTCTGCTACCTTATCTACATATCTATTGAAAATATGACCAGCGCCATCGATAATTTCTAGTTCTCCTTTTGGCAAATATTGTACTGCCATTTTTGAGTCATCTAAAGGAATCACTTCATCATGAGTACCATGAATTACTAGGGCAGGGTAATTAATTTTTGATAATAATTTTTTTGGATTCACTGAAGCTCTTTCCGAAACAATAATCGGATCAATAACAATTTCTTTTCGTTTAACATTCTCCAATCTTCTCTTAATAAAAAATCCTTTTTCTTCCCGAATTCTGTTATCAGAAATTAATTTCTTCTCATAATCTTTTACTGAATGGGTAACTGGTGCCAACAAAACTAAGCTTTCAACCAGTGAATAATTTTTTAAAGCAATTAATCCTCCTAAACTTAATCCCAATATTCCAATCTTTTGAATTCCTTTTTTCCTGAAAAAATCAATAGCGGATTTTAAATCATCAATCTCTTTTTCAACTGAAATTGCATCATTATCACTTTCGCCATGTCCGGAAAAGTCAAAAGCTAAAACATTAAAATGCTTGCTTAATTTTTCAGCGATGATGTCAAAGTGCCCCCATTCATGTCTATCGCCAGTAAATCCATGACAAAAAATAATCCCTTTATTCCTCTCATGAGGATAAAAATTTCCAATAAGGTTTAATCCTTGAGAATTTTTAAAAATAGCTTTTTCCATTTGTCAAAAAAAATCAAATCACTCAAGAATACGCCACTTCTCCAATTTTTATCAGTTTCTTCTTATCAATCTTACTTAATAATTTTATTATTTCTTCGACAACTGCATTTTTTAGATCTTGTGGATGGAGTTTTTTATCAATAAAATCTTTTTCAATTTCCTTATAATTTTTATAACTTATATCTCCTCCATATTTTTTATCTCTCTTTACTATAAATTTTTCATTTCTATCCTCTTTTATTACCATTATTACATATTTTAAAAAATCCATAACCCCATTTCTAGCATCTCCTTCTAAACAATAAGCAGATTTAATCTTATCCTTAATTTCTTCATCGCTGTCGGTTAAATCAACTTTTGATTTTGATATACTCGCTGACATTTTCCCTGTTTCAGTTAAACCTTGTAATAAAGGAGTCATAACTTCTATCCTCGGTTTATATCCCACTTTCGGCAGATTTTCTCGAGCAAAAACAAAAATTTTTCTCTGATCAATTCCTCCATATTGAATGTCTACATTTAAATGTTCTTCATCTAAAGCTTGCATTAAAGGATAAATTAATCCTGATAATTTTGCTTGTTCTCCCTCGATATTTTTAACGACATCACTTGCTGATTTTCTAGCATCATGAACTGAAACAAAGCTTGAAAGCTTTAATAAATCCATGATATATTCTTTCTTTAACTGAAAACTACTTCCTTTGATTATTTCTACGTTTTTTGTTTCCATTCCAACTTTAGAAAACATGTCCTTGATAGCAAGTTCATAATATTTATATCTTTCTTCTAAAATATTCCAAGGAGTATTATCTAAAGCTCCATGAATATCTGCTAAAAGAACTTTAACTTTAAATCCAGCTTTCAAAAAATCAGCTAACTTTATAATCCATGCAAAATATGCTAAGTGGGGTTTCCCAGTAATCGCAGTTCCCAAATAAACGCTAGGTTTTTTCTTTTCTTTTAATAACTTTTTCAATTCTTCTTCAGTTATTATTTCTACAGTATTTCTTTTAACAAGTTTAAATTTTTCTTCTAAATTCATAATTAAAAAAGATAAAATTATTTAATAAAGGTTTCTATAAAAGTTCATTATTAATTTATAGCAATACCAAATCTTCTCATCATGGCTTTTTCAGAAATTTCAATTAAATAAGTTTCAAACAACTTATCAAGCCCTTCAGTAATATCCCCGGTCGCAGCAACAACCTCTAATTTCCCATTATCTTCTCTAAGAAAAACTACTGGCTTTTTAGCAAGATAATCAAATGAAGAGCCATCTCTATCATATCCTCCATCTTTTCTCATAATATCATATATAAGTCCATAATCATTAAAGGCTATAACTCTCGCTACATCATATAAATGCTCTCTTCCTTCCCGTAATCCTATAACTATATCCTCTTCCTTAATAGTTTCAGAATTAGGATAAGGGATATCTAAATAATGTCTTTCAATTATAGGAACAGGTATTCTTTCACTTTCAAACTCTTTTTCCAACATAACTAAGGTAATCAAAACAAATATATAAACTTTATCTTTTAAAAAATAATGGACACTAAAAAAATAGTTTTGATTACCTCTATTCTGGGAATATTTCTTTTACTGTCCATTTCGTATTTCTCATCTCCTCGTCTTATCCAGATTTCTGAAATAAATGCAGAATATCTAAATAAAAAAGTTAGAATTCAAGGAACTATAATCTCTATAAAAAATTATGATAACTTCCAGATACTTACTATTGAAGAGAATAATAATATTATTGATGTCGTAGTAGATGAGAAACAAAATATATCCAAAAATCAAAATATAGGGGTCATAGGCAAAGTATCAATATACAAAGAAAATATTCAAATAAACGCAGAAATTATATCTTCCACTTACCCCTCTCCTGGATAATTTTCCCATCAACAATTATTTTTCCTTGCTTCATATCTTTAACAATATCAACATGTATACTTGAATCATTTCCCCCTCCATTTTGCGTATAAGCCATTCCTAAAGCTAAATGAATAGTCCCAAATATCTTTTCATCAAATAACAAATCATTGGTATATCTATTAATCATGGGATTACAACCAACGCCAAATTCTCCAATATAACTTGCATTTTCATCTGTCTTCAATAACTCTCCTAAAAATTCTTTTCCTTTTTCAGCTCTATATTCAACAATTTTTCCTTTATCAAATTTCAAATAAACTCCAGAAATTTGTTTTCCACTTACTATTCTAGGATAATCAAATTTAATCCATCCTTGTAAGCTCTCTTTTACAGGAGCCATAAAAACCTCTCCTCCAGGCATGTTTTCTTCTCCTTTATCAGGAATGCAATTTCTCCCTTTGATAGAGAAAGTTAGCTCAACACCTTCTCCAATCAACTTAACTTCATTGCCTTTTTCAAACACTTTGTTTATTTTATCTAATTCTTTCCCAAATTTTTTCCAGTCTATTAGACATGCCCTATAAACATATTCTTCATACTCATCTAAAGACATTTCAGCGTCCTGGGCTAGAGCTAAGCAAGGATAAGCAATAGTAACTCTCCTTATTTTATCAGGAGTGTTCACAATATAATCGCTAATTTTATGTAAAATCTTTTGTCTTAATGCAACTTTTTTAGGATCTGTATTAGTTAATTCTCTTGTATTTAAATCGCTGTTAATGCCTATATATCCCTGAGCTTGTTTAACAGTGTCAAACCAATAGTCTGGAAAATGTTCTAACTGGTTATCATTTGCATGTTTATAAAAAAAATCGCTAACATTGGGGAGATTTACCCTAACAATAGGAATCCCTCCTACTAATATAATCTGCTTATATAACTCAACTAAAAATGGAATTGCCTCGCTTCCTCCAGAAATAATAATTTTTTCTTGAGGTTTAACATTTATTGAATACCTGACAGCAATTTCAGCTAATTTCCTTGTTCGTTCATCAAATGGCATTTTTTAAATCACCAATGTATAGCAAATGCTTGAAGTATTTGTAAGCTTTTGCTATGTTCGGGAGAATTAAATAATAATTGAAGATTTAATTCTCACGTTATATAAAATAAAAACTATTGTTTTTAAATATTTCTGATATTTTCAAAATATCGGTAATCGAACTTGTACTATAATCCATGGTTATAATTAAACTGCCCAAAACAGATTTTATCATTAAAAGTTTCAAACAGAAGGAGCGTGTCTAAAAAATAATTCTTTAAAGGTGTTTCACCTCATTTATTTAATTAAAAAGGAGGTGAACACCATGCTATCTAGATGGATAACGGAGATACATGATTTAAATTTTGCGCTTAATGAAATTAAGCGTTTAACACAAAGATTAATAAGAAAAAAGGAGGAAAAAAGAGGAAGACCACCAAAACATAATCCTGTTGAATATGTACAATTGATAGTTCTTAAAGAGTTTTGTGATACTTTAAGCTTGAGAAAGGCTGAAGTGAGATTGAGTGAATTTGTCGTTGGTGAGAGAGTGGATCATTCAGTCATTGCTTATTGGGAAAATAAACCAGAAATTACGAGATGTATGCAGATAGTAATATCAAGAGCTGGAAGGATTCTAGATAAATATCTAAGGAAAATATTTAGCTTTATTGATGCAACAAAGTTCACAACATGGACTATTGAAGAAGTACAGATTCATGTTGCAAACAGAATAGCACAAGAAACAGTTTATCCAATTGGAGTAAGTTTTCTTAAAAAGAATATAAGAGATCCTACAAACGAAGCATTGCCTTCAGGATATGGAAGAGTATATGCTGATGCTGGATATGATGATAATAAAACAATCAAAGTTTTATTTGAAAAAGGTTACTATCCGATTGTTTGTCCTAACAAAAACAGATGGAAAGGTCACTGGAGAAAAAAAGCAAGAAAGTTATATAGAATGCCTGTTAATCGACGAGGATATAGGCATAGGGGCAGAGGTGAAAGTGTATTTGGAAGTCTAACAAATGAATTTGGAGACAGGTTACATGCAAGAAATGAACAATCCTTACAAGCAAGAGTCCTTAGCAGGATTATTAGTTATCAAATTAAGCTATTAATAAGATGTAATAATAAAATTATAATCATAGACGTGCTAATTATTAGACACGCTCAAACAGAAGATAAATTTAAATATTTTTATGGTTATTATGTTAATGGTCGCAATAGAAAAATTACTAAATATAGATAGAGAAAATTTATTAAAAGGTAAGACATGTGTGTGGAAAATGCGATCTCTCAATAGGTCCTCTCAAGGATATCAATTAACTGAAGATGAAACTCGGTGTTGTTATTGTGGTGGATGTGAAGGATGTTGTACTCCTTTAAGAGAATATTTAGAAAATCATTATTTTAGATAACAATACTTGCCAATCTTTCTTAATAAAACTTTTCGTTTATCATTCCAAAAAAATCCTTGTTACCTATAGTAATAATCTAAGAACTCATTATCAAAAATAACTCCTCCTGTAATTCCTCCCTCACTGCCTGAATCACTGCTTCCTGAACTGCCTCCACTTTCCCCAGAAGTTCCACTTTCTTGAGTAGTGGTTGTAGAAGGCTGTTCTTGAGTTGTTGTAGGCTCTTCTGAAGGTGTAGGAGTTGTTGAAGGTTGTTGTTCTACATTCTCAACTACACAATTACACTGACCATTACTGCAATCCCATCGTCCTCCTCTGCTACTACATTCTTCTGCAAAATTTCTCTCATAATCCTGTCTTTGTTTAAACAAATCTTCTCCTTGTTTATAAAACTCTTGATAATCTCTTCTTTCTCCTTCTCTACATTTACATTCTCCATTAGAGAAATCCCAAGCTTTTCCTTCACTGCTGCATTGTTCTACACATGCTCTTTCTCCTTCTTTTGTCTCTTCAAATCTTCTATCTCCTTCTGCTCTCATTATTTTCTCGCAGCTTTCTCTAGTTCTTGCGCCAGTTCTTTCACAAGGCTCAGGCCATCCTCCAGGAGGGCCTCTTTGTTCATTACTATAATCATAATGCTCTTTTCCCCTTCCCTCAACTGATTTAAGAGCTTCATCAAAACATTTTAATCTTTCATCTGAATTTTCAATATTCTTACATCTAAATCCAGCAGCAACTGCATGATCAGGAGGTCCAAAATCCCCTTTTTCTCTCATTAATTTCTCGCACTTCCTAGGATCATCTTTATGCTCTCCTGTTAATCCAGCTTCGATACATTCTTCAGGAGCATTTCTTTGGAACATTAATTTCCCACATTCTTTAGGATCTCTTAATCCAGCTTCGATACATTCTTCAGGAGCATTTTCTTCAAACATGATTTTTTCGCATGCTTCTCTCGCCTCTCTTTCATTTTTAAAACTAATTTCTCCTCGGTCTAATGCATTAAGACATGGCCCAGGAGCATTTCTTCTAAACATTAATTCAATGCATTTTTGAGAGTTATCTGCGCCTTCTTCAATGCACTCTCTAGGCATATGTTTTTCAAATTGATCTACTTTAACATTTCTTTCAATATTATCCATAACCTCTAATAAATAATCAGGCATTTCTGGAAATTCCAAATTATTCAATTCTTCGCAGGAAGTTTCATCTCCATCATCGCATTTAATGGCTAGAGGCTTTGCTGTACTACACATATTAGACATTGGAACAAAATCAATTTCCTCGCACCTACATTCTTTTCCAGAAGTTCTCATACACTCTCTCATGATTTCGCCAAACTCTTTTGCTTCTTTTCTTTGTTCTTCAGTTAATTTTTTATCATGAACCTTTCTCCATTCTGGAACTTTATCATCAATCTTACATACTCTAGAATATTCTAAAGGATCTAATTTAGATAATTCTTCACATAAATCTTTAATTTTCGAGGCAATTTTAACTGCTTTTTCAATCCTCTCTTCTTTATCAATTATATCCTCAAAATCCTTTCTATCCTCTTCAGGAATTTTATCTTTAATATTTCTTATGGCTTTCTTAATTATCTTAGATCCCTTTTCTATTCTTTCTTTTTCCCCGGGGCTTGCTTCTTTTTCTACATTCTCTGCGCAGTGTTCGTATCGTTCTAAAGCTTTTTTAGCATCATCTATCTTACCTTCCTCAACCATTGCTTTGATTTCAGCTATCTTTTCTTCCCGATTCTCAACACAACTTCCAAATCTATCAAAAAATTCATCTATAAAATAAAAAAAACTATCAGGAGTTATTCCTGCATCTAATTCGCCAGTATCAATATCACCTAAATCTTCCTCCTCACTTTCTTCGCCATCAATTTCCTCAATCTCCTCGATTTCATTAGAAAATTCTTCTTCAAGAGGTTCTTCATCAACCTCCTCAGTTCCCTCGAATTCTTTTGTTAAGGTTTCTTGACTTCCCCCTGTTTCTGAAGATTCAATATCCTCATCAGAAGGGGTTTCTCCAGTTGAAACATTTTCCTGTGCGATTACTCCTGCATACATCACGCCAGCTATAAAAATCACTAACAATAAAATCAAAAATAAATGAACACCTCTTCCTTTCATGAAAATTATAAGAATAATTTCTTTATAAAACTATTGTTTAATTAGTTGCCTGTTGTATCCCATTAATATTTCCTAACGCTGATTTATTTCGAGTTTTCATTTTCTGAGTTTTCTTATGAAAGCTTGTGATGGAGTTTCAAGTTCATCAAATTTTAAAGCTTTATGTGGTTTTAAATCATTGTACCAAAACAAAAATTCTTCAGTTGTTTTAAAAGCTTCGCGATGTTTGTTGTAAGCTTGGAACCATTTCTCTATTTTTCCATTACTCCTTGGATGGCGAACTCTGCAAAGTATTGGTTTTATCCCTTTTAATATTAAATACTCTCTAAATCTTGATTTAGCGTTGACAAAATTGCTTGTGAATGTTGAGCCATGATCACTTATACATTGTTTTATTGGCCCGTGTTTCAGAGCAATTTCCATTTCTGAAATTGAATTGTCAGTTGATTCGTTTTTAGACTCAATCATAGCAAGAAGTTTTCTACTCGCATCATCTTCAACACCAAAAACCCAATTTCCCCTGAAATAATGCCAATCAATATGAACGGCAGTTAAAGAATGCCTTCTTTCATATCTCTTCCATTTCTTTTTTCTGATGTCTTTGAACGACTTTTTCTTGGCATAATCAAGATATACAAGAATCTTATGAATCCTGTTATGACCTATATGCCTTTTGTAGTCCCTGTCAATTAATCTTTCTAAAGTGTCTGCTGAAACTCTGTATCTATCGTAAGCTTCTTTTACTATTTCAATCTCCCAATTTTCAAATGGTATCAATGGCCTTCCGACGTTATTTCCTATTTCTAGAATCTCCCCTTTGTTTTCAAATGCCTCCTTCACTTGATAAACTCTTCTCACGCTTACACCAGCTATCTTTCTTGCTTGGTAAACTGTTTCTCCATTATTTAGCTTTCTAAGCGTCTCAATTAACTTAGATCTTGTCAGTTTCATAGGAACAATTATATTGTCCTTATGAAATAATTTCGGGATAAGACAGTTTAATTAGTTGCCTCTAGTAAAATAGGTATTATTTTTTCTTCTAAAAATTTCTTATCAATGTCATCAAATGCGTTTAATAATACAGAGTCAACATCCAACACTGCAATAACCATATTATCCTCAATAATAGGGACGACGATTTCAGAATTTGATCTAGTATCGCATGTTATATGCCCTGGAAATTCATGAACATTCGGAACAACTACTGTTTTCTTATTCTTAGCTGCAGTTCCGCAAACACCTGAATAAGCAATATTCGCACATGCTGCAGTTCCTTGATAAGGCCCTACAATCATTTCATTCTCTTCAGCAAAATAAAATCCGCACCAAGAATAATAAGGTATGATATTTTTTAAAATAGAAGATACTGTTGCCATTCGTGGAACAAGGCTATCAACTCCTTTGACTCTCTCATGTATCTCTTTTAAAGCCAGCTCATATAATCGCTTTTTTTCAGTGGCATCTGGAATATAAGGAGTAATAATTTCTGGCTTCATTCCTTCATGAGCTGAATGTTTATTTTTCATAAAATGAATAACCAATAATAATATAAAAGGTTTTCTAAAACTCTAGAGTTGCCGAATTTTACTTATAAATACAATTTTATAGTCGATAAAATCTCCAAATTTTAATGAAATTATAAGATTATACGAACTTTTTGGTGAAAGATATACTTCTAATTTACTCTCGATTGAAGATAGTTATTAGCTAATTTTTAGGGCTATTTAAAAAGGATTTTCAGCAACTCTTCCAAAACTTATTTTCTTCGTTAGTCATGAGAAATATAAAAAAGGGAGGATATTAATAATTGTAACTAAAAAGGATAATGTCTTCAATAGTATAAAATAATAAATGGTGAAATAAATTTGATACTCGAACTAATAGTAGCTTTACTAGTTGGCATTTTAGCAGGAACTCTAACTGGCTTAACTCCCGGAATCCATATAAATCTTATTTCTGTCATGTTGTTGTCTTATGTTTACACTTCAACAAATTCTTTTCCTCCTACTCTTTTCGCAGTATTCATAATATCAATGGCAGTTACTCACACATTTGTTGATTTTATTCCTTCTATTTTCCTAGGTGCCCCTGAAGAAGATTCTTTTCTCTCTATTCTCCCAGGACATCAATTATTATTAGAAGGAAAGGGCTATGATGCAGTAGTTTATACTGCATATGGAAGCATTATAGCTTTGTTTATTATTTTATTACTTACACCTTTATTTCTCGGTTTTCTTCCTTCTTTTTATTCTCTAATTCAAAAAAGTATAGGAATTATTTTAATCTTAGTTTCTTTGTTTCTCATTCTATCAGAAGAAAAGAAACTTGCCTCTTTAATAATATTTATCTTATCCGGATTTTTAGGAATTGCTTCTCTCACTCTTAATATAAAAGAGCCTTTACTTCCTTTGTTAACTGGATTATTTGGAGCTAGTACGTTAATTATAAGTATTAAACAAAAAACTAAAATACCTGAACAAAAAATTATGCCTATTAAATATATTATCTTAAACAAAACAGATATGGTTAAGGGTTTTTGTGCCTCTGTTTTTTCAGCTCCATTTACTTCTTTTCTTCCAGGTTTAGGTTCAAGTCAGTCAGCTATAATAGGAAAGCAACTTTTTAATATAAAAGATCAAAAACAATTTCTTTTTCTTTTAGGAGCAATTAATACAATAGTAATGGGACTTTCCTTCATAACCTTGTATTCAATAAATAAAACAAGAACCGGAGCAGCAGTAGCAGTTTCTCAACTAATGCCAGAGTTAACAACATCTAATCTAATCCTTATCTTAACTATCATAATCTCATCAGGAATTATCTCTTTTTTTCTCACTATTGCGCTCGCAAAATTTACTGCAAAAAACATTAACAAAATAAAATATGAAAAATTATCTTTTTTTATTATAATATTTCTTATAATAGTTATTTTTTTATTTTCTGATTTCACTATTCAAGGAAAAATAATTGCTTTAACTGTTTTTATAACCTCTACCTCTTTAGGAATTTTTACTATTTTAAGCGGAATAAAAAGAATTCATTTAATGGGAGCATTGATAATACCGACAATTTTATTTCATGTTTTTTAAAATTGTTGGAGCAAAATTTTAATTTTCATTCATCCCAACTTTCTTTGTCCCCTTCATCTAAAATTTCCTTTATAGGTCTTTTAAATTTAAAAACACCAAAAGTCTCTTTAAGCGGATTTCTTTTTTTTGCTATGAATATTCTAACAATTTCATTTTCTGAAAAGTTCTCTTCTTTTATTTTTTCCATAGGCACACTATACCAAAACTCCTTCCCCATCTTCTTAAACGTGATTTTAATTCTATCATAGATTATATTAATATAACCCTATTTATAAATTTTCTATGAATTTTTGTTTGTCTGCTTTAAGCTAATAACCATTTCCATAAATGGATTTGGTTTTAATTATCTCATTCATATTAAATTTTATACTATTTTTGTACTACTTAGATGTTCCTAGTTCTCAAGAATTGTCTATAATTCTTATTAATAATTTCTTATATGTTGTGAAAAGTAATTAAGTTATTTCCCTAAAATTAGAATGTATAGATTATTGAGTTTGGCTGTCTGGATAAATAATCGTTACCT
This sequence comes from Candidatus Pacearchaeota archaeon, assembly GCA_018304055.1. GTDB lineage: Archaea > Nanobdellota > Nanobdellia > Pacearchaeales > GW2011-AR1 > ARS1285. The sequence goes on along the minus strand of JAGVWY010000036.1, from coordinate 1,603 downwards.
TAACCTGATCTGAATCTACTCTATTATAGGTTATTATACTTCCCCACACATCTTTAAATCTATCGCTGCTTAATTGAGTCAATGAAGAGGTACTATGCACTTTATCAACGCCTATTCCATCGTCATTAGTAAATCCTGGTTCAAGAGATACAACTAAAGCATTGTATTCTGCATTACTATTTTTTTCTTCTAAAATAACTATTGCGGGATTCTTAATTAATTCTCCATTAAGACCATTTTTTAAATATACTTTTCTTGAATTATCGCCTTTCACTGCTTCAACAGCAAAATAAAGCTCCCCTATTTTTTTAATAAATGTAAAAGTATTATCCGTTCCTCTATCTAGGTTTAATGGCGTATATCCGTCTCCATCTGGAATTAATAATTGAGCAACTGAAAAGTCATTAGGATTTTTAATTTCTAATGGTTCATAAAACATTACCTTCGCTCCCAACGAAGTTTGTATAGTAGGATACGCTATTCTTTCACCGATATTATTACTATCAGGGTAATCTAACTGTACTTTATATTCTTCAGTTGCATTATTTGCATTTCCTGACAGATAAACAGTATAAGTTTTTCCACCTACAACTAGAGTACCAACCCCATCTGATGTCCATGTTGTTTTGTAAACTGCTCCTGAAGATGCGTCGGTAAATTCAACTCTATCCCCAAAAGTACCAGATGCACTAGTATCAGATGAATTTTTTACCCCTGTTAATTTTAATAAATATCCTTCATCTTCATTGCCAACAACAACGCGGTCCAGATAATGTAAAACTTCCATTTCTCTAACACTAATATTACGTCCATCATCATCATACATAAGATATATCTGTGAGTTATCAGTTGCTCGTGCAAATACTGTTTTTAAAAGTGTTTTTCTATGAACTGTAAAATTTATCTCCATTTTATCATTTCCTACATTATTAATCGAAATTATTTCTGTGTTTACGCTGCCTCCACTTACACATGCTCCATCTTTGCAGCCATTTGGACAAGGTTCTAAATCAAAATCAGCATCATTATAAATTCCAGAGGGATCACAATAAAATTCTTTTACAGTTTTTTCATTAAAACATACATCATCATTATAAAGTTTAATGCCACCATAAGTTTGATTAACACTTCCTTTCACATTATAATTCAGTCCACCATCACTATCAGTACAGGTATCAGAGGACGGACAACTTTTAAGTGTAACTTTTATAGTTGCAGAGGTATCGGTAGCAGATATTAATTCAAATTTATATACAGCTTTATTCAATGTAATCTCATTAGTTGGATAAGAACTATTCAAATCAAATAAGTAATTGCCCGTCTTTATAGTTGTAGATAACCATGAAGGTGATTCATCAGCATTATCAACAAAAACTGTTAAGCCATTCACAATCCCAGAACTTCCCTCGCTAATTTCTTTTGTTTCAGAAGCTACTACAACACATTCATCACTTTTAACACACGCCCCATCTCTGCATATCCTTCCATCAATGTTACAATCCCAAGTTATATATGAACTAGTACTAGTGTAACTTTTGTCTGCATAAACACAAACAGCTTCATACAAAGTTTTTCCATCAGAACCACAATAATCAAAACTTTC
>JAGVWY010000074.1 GCA_018304055.1 Candidatus Pacearchaeota archaeon | reverse complement strand
TTTGATAAAGCAAGAGCTGCTGCAATTTTCATCTCGTCAGTTATTTTTCTTGCCTTTATGTCTAAAGCTCCTCTGAAAATTCCTGGAAAAGCCAGAACATTGTTAACTTGATTTGGAAAATCAGACCTTCCTGTTGCAATAATAAAAGCTCCTGCTTTTTTTGCTTCATCTGGAAGAATTTCAGGGTCAGGATTTGCAAGAGCAAATATAATTGGTAGGTTCATTAATTGTATCATTTCTTTTTTTAAAATATTAGGTTTACTTACTCCAATAAAAATATCTGCATTTTTTATTGCATTAATTAAATTTCCTTCTTTATTTTCTTTGTTGGTTATTCCTGCGATTTCTTCCTTGTATTTGTTTAAGTCATTTCTTTTTTTATTGATTATTCCCTTGCTGTCTAATAAAATAATGTCTTGAAATCCATATTTTATTAAAAGTTTTGTTATTGAAATTCCTGCAGCACCTGCTCCATTGATTACTATTCTTACATCTTCCATTTTTTTGTTGGCTAACTTTAAAGAATTTAGTAATCCAGCTAAAACAACGACTGCTGTGCCATGTTGATCGTCATGCATGACAGGAATTCCTAACTCTTGAAGAGCATTTTCAATCTCAAAGCATTCTGGAGCTTTAATATCTTCCAAATTTATTCCGCCAAATACCGGAGCAATGTTTTTTATTGTTTCTATTGTTTTTTTAGTATTTTGTTCTGAAATACAAATAGGAAAAGCATCTATATTAGCAAATTCTTTAAATAAGATAGCTTTACCTTCCATAACTGGTAATGCTGCTTCTGGGCCTATATTTCCAAGGCCAAGAACCGAGGAGCCGTCAGTTATAACCGCAACAGAATTTCCTTTAATCGTATATTTGTATATTTCATTTTTGTTTTCAAATATTTTTCTCGAGACTTCAGCAACTCCTGGAGTATATAATAAAGATAAATCTTCTCTTGTTTTAATAGGAATTTTTGAACTAATAACAAGTTTCCCTTTTAATTTTTCATGAAGTTTCAATGATTCTTTTTTGTAATCCATTTTTTTAATACTCAAACTCTGCGAAACTTGGATTGATTATTCTTAGGTTATTGCCTAAACCATCAATTTCTTTTATATCATCATTAGAAAGTTCAAAATTAAAAATATTCATGTTTTCTTTTAAATGTTTTTCAGAGGACGCTTTTGGGATAGCTATTATATTTTTTTGCATTATCCACCTTAAAGATATTTGTGTGGTAGTTTTATCATATTTTTTTCCGATATCCTGAAGTTTTTTGTTATCTGTAATTTTCCCTTGAGCTAAAGGGGAATATGCGACTATTTTTATGTTATATTTATTACAAAAATATAACAGTTCATTTTGGTATAAATAAGGATGAAACTCAACTTGATTAACAGTTAAAGGAAGCCTTAGTTTCTTACAAATGGGAAGTAAATCTTTTAAATGATGGATAGTACAATTACTAACGCCGAATGACTTTATTTTTCCTTCATCATACAATTTTTTAAAAGCCTTAAAAATATTTTCATAATTCATATTCTTATTCGGCCAGTGGAGCAAATAATTATCTAAATAAATAGTTCCTAACTTCGCAAGAGATTCTTTACATGCATCTATTACTCTATAATAATCAAGGTTATCGGTCCATGCTTTTGAGGTTATGAACAATTTTTCTCTAGGAAAATTCTTTATAGCTTCGGAAATGGCTGATTCATTTAGGTATATTTCAGCAGTGTCTATGTGAGTATAGCCTATTTCCAATGCTTTTTTCACCACTCTTGCACATTCTTCTTCATTTAAGTGCCAGGTTCCTAGACCTATAATTGGTATTTCAAGATTATTATTCAGTTTTATATTTGGTATATTTTTCATTTTCCAATCTCACAGATAAAGAAAATATTATTAATCCATTTATCAACAGATTTATTTGTTTTTATTTTTATTGTCTCCTTACTTATGTCTTTATATCCTTTTTTCATTTATATTTTAACATTTCCATCCACTCTATAAAAGATTTTAATAATCCTGGTATTATTCCTCTTAAAACAGTATTTTTATATACGATAATCCCGTCATATTTTCCAAGGCTAATAACCATCAATCTTTGTTTAGGTTCATATTCTTTTAATGGTCTATTATTTTCCAGGTTTATTATGTTCTCGGCTATTAAACGTGCGTGTATCTGGGCATTTTGGGCAAGTTTTTCTTCTTTTACAGAAGCTACATCTCCTGCAACAAAAATATTATTATAATCCTCTAATTGAAGGTGATTATTTATTTTTATGAAACCTATTTCGTCTATTTTATTTTTAAAAAAAGGTTTCATAAAATTTGAATTTGGCTTTATGCCTGTACAATTAAACAATAAACTATATTTTAATTCTTTCCCTTTATTGGTTTTAACATAATTCCTTCCTGAACTTGTTACTTTTTCATTGAATATGATACGAACATTCCTTTTTTTAAGAAAATTTTCAGCATATTGAGAGACTTTTAATGGCATTCTGAACATTAATCTATCGGTTAGTTCTATTATTGTTATTTCCTTGTCATCAAAAAATGTAGTAACTTCTCCTGCTAATTCTACAGCAACTATTCCTCCTCCAACAATTACTATTTTTTTTGCTTTTATAATATCCATGTATTTTTCTTTTAAAACTTTTGCCCTATTAATTGCCAAGCTGTTTGGCTCTTTAATTATTCTGTTATATGAAGATCCAGATGCAATAACCAGATAGTTGAAAGATATTTTTTTGTTGTCACAATATACATATTTTTTATCTATTTTTGTAACACATCCCTTGATAGTTTTCGCATATTTTAAGTAATGGCTATGTAAAACCTGGATTTTTTTTATATGCGATGGTTGAACAAGTGTCCTTAAAATTCCTGGAGTAAACTCGAAATAATCTTTAGTGTCTATTAAAATTACATTAAACTTAGTTTCAAGTTTTTTTGCGATTAATGCTCCTGCAAACCCTCCTCCAACTATTACAAGTTTCTTTTTCATTTTTGGTGTTAATAAAATTAATTAAAAAATTATTCAGCGGCAATTTTTCCAGGTCCTGTAAAATACAACGATAATAATGCCATTATTCCGAGTATGTGGAATAAAACACTAATATAGTTTCCTTGGGCAGAAGGAATGCTTACCTTAAAAACTGCTACTACTAATATGATTACTAACGGCCATACAGTGTATTTAAGTTTCCATCCTAATAAAATAGCAAAACCAAAAAGTATTTCTGAAAGCAACAATACCCATGCTAAAAAATTAGAAGCAGGAAAACCAAGATTAGTCAGCATTTCCGCTGGAAATGCCGGATTCAACAGTTTTGTAATTCCAGCATACAAAAATAATATTGCTAACCCAAGCCTTATTAGTGTAGGACCATATGATCTATCTTCCATTTTACTTTTCCTCCTTTCAATTATTTAATAAGTTGTTCTATTTTCTCCTTGTCAAAACCAATGACAATTTTTCCATTAATATCTAATACTGGAACTCCGTACTGGCCTGATTTTTTAATCATTTCTTCAGCAGCTTTTCGGTCTTTGGATACATCTATTTCTTTATATTTTATTTTTCTAGATTTCAAAAATTCTTTTGTTGTCCTGCACCATGGACATGTTGGCGTCGTATAAATTGTTATCATTTTTCCTCCTTTCATTTTTTATTTTTTATATGGATGATTTCCTCCATTTTACCTAATATCGGAACTATATAATCTCCATTTAAACAGTATATTCTCTTTTTTCCATTGCAATCGCATTTTACTAAACCAGATTTTTCTAATTTCTTAAGATTATGGGAAACTCTGCTTTGCTCAAATCCAAGTTTTTTTGATATTTCATTAACGCTTTTAGGACCTTTTCTTAAGAGAATAATTATCTCAAATCGCGTTTTATTGCATAATATCTTCAAAAAATTCTTATAAAATTCATATGTTCTTGTTTTCATATGATGATAATATCATAGAAGTATATAAATGTTTTGATAGTATAATGAAGCAATCATTTTTTATTATAACGGAAGACTTAAATTTTTAACCAATTTATTTAAGTCTTCCGAACCTAGCAAAAGACATTTTGGTAAATTTTAAGAGTCTTTTGCTATAGATTTTTGCATTTTAACGTCTTGAAGAGATGCACTACAGATTAAACAATGGCCTGTTTTTTCTACTGAAGGGATTTCAAGATCATTGTCTTTGTACTTACGGTATCTCAAAGTAATAATAACCTCATTCATTTCTCTCTGATTAAAAGGAGGTTCTTTTAATTTTATTCCACAATTAGGACAGATTCCAATCATTTTATTTTGATTTATTAGTGTGTTTATTCCAAAAAAAACAACGTATTGTTTCCCCTTTTCATTTAATTTATTATTTCCTCTATTCCATTTTCAATTTCCTTATAATAACCTTTATAATTAAGATCAAAATTGAAAAAGTCTATAAACTCTTTTATTATAAAATTTCCGACATCTAGGTTATTCAATTCTATTAAAACATATTCTGTAAAACAATATGTACAAACAAACGCCTGTCTTTTATTACACTTTATGCATAGTGTTCCGTAAGTGGTAATTCTATTAGAAATATTGTTAAGATATTTATTCAGCTTAGGCATTAATTTTTTTCTTAAATCAGGATAAAGAGTCAGCCATACATCTATTTCTGCTGCCAAACAAAAAGGACATATTGGATTGGTAACTGCCTCGCTACAAACGTCGCATAAATGGTTTGTTTCAAGATCCTTAGTGTATTTATTTAGTATCATAAAAAATATAATTCAAGGCTTTAGTTGTTAAAAGCCTTAAATCAGACATTTAATAACTGGCTTAAAATTAACTGTAGACGCACAACTAAAATTAATGTTCAAAGAACTCTTGACAACTGCACGTCTCATTTCCATAATTAATACAATGAAGGGATATATTTAAATCTTAATGATTATTTGATAGTAATTACATCCTCTCTAAAATCGCAATTCTTTTTTCTAGTGGAGGGTGTGTTTGGAATAATCCTTGGATATTCCTCTTGAATGGATCTGAAATAAATAAAGGAGCGACTGCCTTGCTTATTCTATGTTTTTCATCAATATATTCTCGTGGAGAATAATGTTCTTTCTGTATTTTTTTAAGCGCATTAGTTAAACCAGTCGGACTTCTTACGAATTTTACTGCTGAAGCATCTGCTGTATATTCTCGTTTTCGAGAAATTGCTAATTGAACAAACATAACAACTATTGGGGCAAGAATTGCTAATATAATTCCTATGAGGATAAATACAACATTCGCGCGTGCATCTCTATTTCTTCCTCCTGTTAAGGAAGCCCACCATAAACTTCTTAAAAAGATTTGAGAAATAATAGCAATCATGCCAACAAGAACTGCTGTCAAAGTCATAAATCTAATATCAAAATTTGCAATATGCGCCATCTCATGAGCTAACACGCCTTCTAATTCATGTTTGTCTAATCGTTGTAAGGCGCCAGTTGTCACACAAATCACCGCATTTTCTGGATTTCTTCCTGATGCAAATGCATTAATGTGAGGGTCATTCATAACATAAAGTTTTGGTTTTGGTAATCCTGTTGCTAAAGATAAACCTTCAACAAGATGGTGATATTCTCTATATTCTTTTTCAGATGCTGGTTTTGCATTTACAGAAGCAATAGCGATTTTATGAGAATTATAGTAACCAATCCATATATACAAAATTGAAAAAAGGCTTGCGAAAATCATGACTATAGCAAAATAATCAGGACCCAGTGCCTTTCCAATAACATAACCTAATAGCATTAAAACAAATAAAATTATAATAATCAAAAAAACAGATCTTAATTTGTTTCTTTGAATTTGATCGTGAAATGAAAATCTATTTTCCATGATATTAAAAAGAAATCAGAGTTTTTAAGATTGTTGATTGGATTAAAATAATCCGTTTTCATTGGGAGAATCTTTGAGTACTTCCTGCGATGCTTCCCACAATTCAATGATCTTGTTATTCTCAAAACGGAAAATGTGTATTACTGACCACTTGGAGTCTGATGTGAGTATCACTTTTCCGTGTACAGCAACAAGATCTCCCTCCTCAAGCACACGCAATGTTTCGTATTTTTTGTTGGGGAATTTTTGCGCGTTTTCTTCCATACCTTTCTTTAGACATACTTTTTGCTCTATTTTAGCTTACTCTCTTAAAACATATTCACCATTTTTTTCATAAGTAATTGCGCCCCTAAATATACTCTGATCTTGATTAAGATAACCGACATAATTTAGTATATT
>JAGVWY010000073.1 GCA_018304055.1 Candidatus Pacearchaeota archaeon | reverse complement strand
GGATAGCAAGAGGAAAATTATCTATCAATAATAAAATTTCAATTTTTTATCTGATTATTGAGAATAATCAAATTGAATTGTAACACAGCCTGCAGAGACCTATGGCATGTTTAGTTACTATGGTTTTTGAGCATGCTCCGAATTCCACATGCAATTTTTTACCACATGTTCTAAACATGTGGAATTCGGACATTTTAATAATTTTGAAAATGTTTCTAGAGAAGATTATGACAAAACCTTAGAAGTTAATCTGAAGGGGCATTTTTTTCTTTCGCAAAAAGTTGCAGAAATTATGAAGAAAAATCCATTAAAAAATAAATATTCTTCTCGAGGTTCAATTATTAATATGACTTCAGTTACTGGTTGCCATGTTGGAGAAGATGGCGTTTCATCTTATGCAATTACAAAGGCAGGATTATCAGCATTAACTAAATCTTTAGCAACTGAACTCGGCCATTATAAAATACGAGTAAACTCAATTTCTCCAGGAAGCATTGTAACCCCGATTAATTTCAGAGATTATAGAGATAAAGAAAGGAGGAAAAAAATTGAAGAGAGATCATCTTTAGGAAGATGGGGTTTTCCTAGAGAAATAGCGAATGTTGCTTTGTTTCTTGCTTCTGATTTATCAAGCTATATAAGTGGATCAGAAATAGTTGTTGATGGTGGCACTATCAGCAAGTTTCAGTTAGAATAATTCCTCTTCCAACATATATACTCTCCTTCAACAATCTATATAAGTTCATTTTTTTGAGAAATACAATGGTAGAGGAAAAAAAGAAGGCACTTATAACTGGGGTTACTGGACAAGATGGAGCTTTTCTTTCCAAATTATTATTGGATAAAGGATATGATGTTTATGGAATTGTAAGAAGAGTTTCCACACCAAATTTTTGGAGATTACAATATTTAGGAATTTTAGATAAGATAACTTTGATAAGCGCTGACTTAAGCGACATGGCTTCTTTATCAGAAGCAATTCATGAATCAGCTCCTGATGAAATTTATAATTTAGCAGCTCAAAGTTTCGTGGGAAGCTCTTTTGACCAGCCAATACAATCAGCAGATGTTAATGGCCTGGCTTTACTAAGGATTTTGGAAATAGTGAGAAAGATTAATCCAAAAATTAAAATTTATCAGGCATCAACAAGTGAACTGTATGGAGATTCTCATAATTTACATGGAGAGGATAAAAGTCAAAATGAGTTAACTCCATTTAAACCAAATTCTCCATATGCTTTAGCAAAATTATTTGCGTTTGAACTAGCAAGGATTTACAGAGAAAGTTATGGGATATTTGTGTGCAACGGAATATTGTTCAATCATGAGGGAGAATTGCGCGGTTTAGAATTTGTAACAAGGAAAATTACGAATGAAGTTGCAAAAATTAAATTAGGTTTAAGTAATGAATTACGATTAGGAAATTTAGAAGCGAAAAGAGATTGGGGATATTATAAAGAATATGTAGAATGCATGTGGAGAATTTTACAACATAATAAACCAGAAGATTTTGTTATTGCAACAAATGAAACTCATTCTGTTAAGGAATTTGTTGAAGAAGCTTTTCAAGCTGCAGGATTAGATTGGAAGCTCTACGTTAGAATAGATCCTCAATATAAAAGGCCATATGAAGTTCCTTACCTGAAAGGGGATTATGCAAAGGCTAAAAAAATACTTGGATGGAGTCCAAAAACTACTTTTAACGAACTAGTTAGAATAATGGTTACTGCAGATTTAGAAAGGTGGAGAAGATATCTTAACGGAGAACATTTTGCGTGGGATGCCCAAAATCATCCAGGGCATGTAAAATATCTTTTCAGGGCAATGGATAAATAACTTTAATCTATTATAAATCTATATCGGAAAAATAATAAATTATAGAAAAGTAGATTTAACATTTGATGCGAGAGAATTCCAGATTACTAATAATGATTAACTTTAATTACCAAAATGAAAATTAATTATAAATTAATAAAAAACTGAAGATGAATTTTGGAAAAAAATTAGATAGATGCAGGATGTGTAATTCCTCTGAATTATATGAATTTTTAGATCTTGGCTTTTTACCTCCTGCAGATAAAATACTCACAAAGAGCGATTTATACAACCCTGAAATTCATTTTCCATTAAAAGTCGCGCAATGTTCTTTTTGCGGATTAACTCAACTCCTTTATGTAGTTAATCCGGAATTACTTTATGGGGAAACTTATAGCTATGAATCTTCAATAACTGAAACTGGAAAAAAACATTTTTTTGAAATGGCAGAAAATCTTTGTAAAAGGTTTAATCTTAATAGCAGCGATTTAGTCGTTGATATAGGAAGCAATGTTGGCATATTATTAGAAAGTTTTAAGAAAAATGGATTAAGGATTATAGGAATAGATGCAGCTCCCAGAATTGTGGAAATAGCAAACCAGTTAGGAATAGAAACTTGGAGAGGATTTATAAACAAGGAAATTGCTCAGAAAATTGTTAATGAAAAAGGAAAAGCAAAAATAGTTACAGCTACAAATGTTTTTGCTCATATTGATAATAAAAAAGAACTTATGGATAGTTTGAGAATTTTTTTAGATGATAAAGGTATTTTTGTTATTGAAGTTCCATATTTCGTTGATTTAATTGAACAATTAGAATATGATACTATTTATTTAGATCACTTAGAATATTTGTCTATTAAGCCATTGGTTAGTTTTTTTAAAAATAATAACATGGAAGTTTTTGATGTTGAAAAATATAGTATTCATGGGAATTCAATTAGAGTTTTTGTTTCGTGGAAAGGAAATTATAAAAAATCAAGAAATGTGGAAAATTTTCTGGAATTAGAGGAAGAAAAGAGAATTTATGAAAAAGAGACATTAGATAAGTTTGCGCGAATGGTAAAACAACATAAAAAAGATTTTCTAGAGCTAATTCATAATTTAAAAAAACAAGGGGGGAAAATAATAGGAATAAGCGCTCCTGCTAAAGGCAATACTTTATTAAATTATTGTAAGTTACATGAATATTTCATTGATTATATGGCTGAAAAATCAAGTATTAAGATAGGATATTTTACTCCTGGTATGCACATTCCAATTATTGATGAAGAGAAATTATTAGATGATAAGATAGATTATGGGATTATTTTTGCTTGGAATTTTGCTGATGAGATTATGAGAAATCCTATAAGCCAAGAATTTCTGAAAAGAGGTGGGAAGTTTATAATTCCAATTCCAGAGATTAAAATAATAGATAGAATAGAGAATTTTGAAAAAATAGGAGTAACAAAATTCTCTAAGAAGAACTTTGCTCAAATTTCCTCCGGAAATCGCAATTATGCAAAGTTTTCAATAGAAAACAATAATTCTTTTAATATGAGTTTAGAAAATAATATTATGGAGTCATTTGGAGTTAAAATTGAGAAAATAAATCCTGTGCATATTGATGAAAGAGGCATTATAAGTGATTTAGTTAATGAACCTATCAACAATGTAGGATTAATAACAACTGAAAAAGATTGTGTGAGAGGATGTCATTATCATAAAAAATCAAAACAATATTCTTACATTTTATCAGGAAAATTCGAAGTATTATTGGCTAGTTATGATAATTTAAATAATATAAAAAAAGTTTTATTGAATGCCGGAGAATTAATAACTATTCCTCCATTTGTAGTTCATCAGTTTAAAGCAGTTGAGAGAGCGGTAATGATAAACATGGAATCACAATCCAGGGCTGAAAGTGGTTATGAAGATGATACTTTTAGGGTGAAACTGGAGAATATATAGCGAGGCATATAAATATTTATAAGTAATCAATAAGGATTAGTTTTATGAAAATTATAGAAAGGGATTACGCTGTTGCAATGCCGCTTAATCCACAAAATAATTTACTTCTTCAAAGAAAAGATTCTGGATATAGATTCTGGCCAAATTTTTGGTGTACTTTTGGAGGGGGTGTGAAACAAGGAGAAAGTTTAACAAAAACTTTAGTAAGAGAAATGAGTGAGGAAAATGGGTTAATCTTAACAGATATTATTATTTTTGATTCTCAAGAATTTTCAGATATAACAAAATTCGGCGAACCTGTAACAAGACAAGGAACAGTTCATTATTTTGGTGCAAGATTTGATGGAGATTTAAAAAAAGTTCGAATTGGCGAAGGGGCAGGCTTTTCAGTTTTTGATAGGGATGAGTTAGTAAGATATAATAAATTAGGACTAATCGTTCCCTATAATTATGAAGTTATTAAAAGATTTATTGGATCTCTTTCTCGTTGATCTAAACATTATTATCCATTAATATAATATTTAAAAATTCAGGATTAAGGTTTCTTATATGAATAAAAGTGTTTTGAAAAAATTAAATTTTTCATGTGGGGATGATATTAGAGAAGGATGGGATAATTGTGATTGGCAGGAAACTGGCAGAAAAGATATAATTTATTGCAATGCAAATAAATTCCCTTATCCTTTTGATGAGAATATTTATGATTATATATTATTGAAACAGTGCCTGAACTTCTACCAAGATCCGAGAAGAGTTTTGTTGGAATTATGGAGAATCTCAAATAATAACTGTATTATAGACATAGAAGTTCCTTACTATAATAATAAAGGAGCTTACACTGATATAGATTCTAAGAGATTTTTCCATGAGCAAACTTTCATAACTTTTGTGGAAGATAATTGCAGAATTGAAAAAAAAAGAAAATTTGAGATTATATCTATTTTTTTAGAACCTACAAAAATCGGAAGATTTTTTCCTAGTTCATTAAGAAAAAAATTAAGTTTGTTTATTAATGGATTAATAGGAAAGATGTATGTAAAATTAAGAGTAATAAAATATTGAGATTATTATTTTCCCTTGATATATTACAAATAATATTATTGACAACTATAATATTTAAATATTAATTTTTTATATGAGATTATGAAAAAATAATGTTTTATGTAGGAATACTCATTACTATTAAATTTTTGAATGTTATTTTAATGAATCAAAATGGAAGATAAAGAAAATTGCGATTTTCTAACTTTCCATTTTGAACAAGGTAAATCAAAATGGAAGATAAAGAAAATTTTTTTAGTGAAAAAAAATTCATCCCTGTTTGTGTTCCATGGCTTCCTGGAAATGAAAAAAAATATGTTCTAGAAGCATTAGAAACAAATTGGATTAGCAGTCAAGGAAAATATATTGAAAAATTTGAAGAAGGATTTAGTAAATTTTGTGGTGTTAAATATGGAGTGGCATGTTCTAATGGATTTGCATCTCTTCATTTAGCTTGTCTTGCTTTTAATTTAAAAAAAGGAGATGAAGTAATAGTACCTAGTTTTACTATGGCTGCTCCTGTGCATGCAGTTATTCTTACTGGAGCTGCACCTGTTTTAATAGATGCCGATCCAGATACTTATTGTATTGATGCAGATAAAATAGAAGAAAAAATTACGAAAAGAACTAAAGCAATAATTGTGGTTCACATTTATGGCCATCCGTGTGCTATGGATAAGATTATGGATATAGCTAAAAAATATAAGTTGAAAGTTATTGAAGATACGGCTGAAGCGCATGGAGCAGAATATAAAGGAAAAAAATGTGGAAGTATAGGGGATATAGGCTGCTTTAGTTTTTATGCGAATAAAATTTTAACAATCGGAGAAGGGGGAATGGCAATTACTAATAACCAGAGTTATTATGAAAAAATGAGAAAATTAAGAAATTATGCATTTGAACATCCAAGATTTCTTCATAAAGAATTTGGTGTTAATTATAGACTAACAAATATACAAGCAGCAATTGGACATGCGCAAGTTGAAAATGCGGAAATGTTAGTTGAAGCTAGAAAAAAAATTGGAGAAAAATATAATGAATTATTAAAAGATGTTAAAGGGATAAAGCTTCCAATTGAAAAACCTAATTGCAAGAATGTTTATTGGATGTATGGAATTGTATTGACAAAAGAGATTAAAGAAAACAGAGAAAAAATTGTTGAACAATTAAAAGATAAAGGGATTGATACAAGAAATTTTTTTATACCTATGCATAGACAACCGGTTTTTTATGAAGGAAAAGTTGAAAATGCTCCTGATTGCAATGAAGAGTTTCCTATCGCTGATGCTCTTGGAAAAAGAGGCTTTTATCTTCCAAGTTCAAGTAACTTGACAAAGGATGAACTAGAATACATATGCAATGAATTGAGAATTATTTTACAGAGAATTTTGAAAAAATAGGGATACAGAAATTTCGAGTAAGTGATTGTTACGAAATTTCTGTCCCAAAAACTTCAGACGATATACAAGAAGTTTTTGTTAACAAAATTCTCTAAGAAGAACTCAGAAATTGGAAATTTCTGATTCATCAAAAATGCTTTTTTTATGGAGTAGCATTTTTGGGGTATTCAAGAATTTATTTTTAT
>JAGVWY010000072.1 GCA_018304055.1 Candidatus Pacearchaeota archaeon | reverse complement strand
TAGGTTTGGTGAACAGAATTAGCGAGAGCTTTAATGAACTACCAACGACAAACTATTTACTACGGACTCTTAATCTCGACTGATGTGTCGAGATTAAGTATTAATAACAGCATTTAAATAATTTTCCCAAATCCAATATTCATCCAAAAGCTTAAAAACTCTTTTTTCTCTTTCATAACATGAAACCAAAATACAGATTCATAAAAATAAGATGTTCAAGCTGCAAGAATGAACAGATAATATTTGAAGGAGCCACAACAAAAGTAAAATGCCTTATTTGCGATAACATATTGGCAGAGCCTAAAAGCGGTAAAGCAGAAATAAAAGCTAGGATAATTGAGATGTTGAGTTAAAACAAACAAGCATTTTAAGAAACAATATATTTATAAGGATTATTATTTCTGATTCTTTATGAACTACGAACTAGAAGAATCACAAATAGTGTTATGCACTGTAGATAAAATAATTGGAACAACTGTATTTGTAAGAATAGAAGGAAACGGGGAAGGAACCATAACCACTTCTGAAATAGCTGCTGGAAGAATTAGAAATCTAAGAGACTATGTTTCACCTGGAAGAAAAATTGTGTGTAAAATACTAAAGATACAAGGGGATAGAATTCATCTATCTCTAAGGAGAGTAAAACAATACGAAAAAAAAGAACTCTTAGACCGATTATCAAAAGAAAAAAGTTATCTCGCTATATTAAAAACAGTATTAGGAGAAAGCTCAGATTACATAATAGAAAAAATAAAAGAAAAATATTCTATAACTGATTTTTTTGAAGATTTAAGGGAAAATAAAAATCTTATAAAGGAGTATATTGACGAAGAAAACGCACAAAAGATAATTAAGATTATTGAATCAAAAAAAGAAAAAGAAAAAGAATTAAAACAAAATTTTAAATTATCGAACAAATCAGGTAGAGGAATAGTTATTATTAAAGATATTCTTTTATCATCTGATTCAAAATCTGAAATAAATTATATAGCTGCAGGAAGATACAGAATAACTATAAAAGGAGAAGAATTTAAAGAATTAAAAAATCAATTAAACAAGCTCATTGAAAATATAGAAACTCAAGCAAAAAAAAATAAATGCTTTTTTGAAATTGAGAAAAGTTAATACTTATCATAATGAATCTAGGAGAAATTTCTATTACTCATCTAACAAAAGTTCATTGGAAAACTTGATTACTCTTAAAATAATATATTAAGGGTTGGTTATCTCAGAATATAATAGATTTTATAAATAGTACAAAAAGACTATAATAATGGAAAACTTCAAGAGAATAGATACATATGAAAGGGAATATAATTATTCTAAATCTGGAATAGGGCTGCCGGGAGATTTTTATCAAGATTCCAATGATAATATTGAAGAAACCCTTGGAAAAGTTTGCATAGAAATGGGATTTGTTGGATATGGATTATTTGCTAATAATGGATTGTTTATTGTAAGAACAGAAGGCGATCAACAAAAGGGGATAAAAGGCGAAGAAAGAAAAAAGAAATATAAAAGATTCGTTAGCATACATATTTCTCCTTCAGATGCAGAAGTTCCGCATGGTTTAGTTAAAATATTAGAAGATCATGGATTCACAAAACAACAGAAACAATCAGAACAATCATAATAAAATCAATATGAAATTTAAAATCTCTTTTTTTCCATACTATTAATAAAAGAAAAGTTAAAACAACTTCTTCTGTTGTTCCTGAATTTCTATAAGAGGAATGCCATACATTCCATCATATCCAGGTTTAATATTAATCTTTCCTTCTCTGTTCCTTATTATTAAGTCTGTTAACAACTCATTTTTTAAAAAATTGAATAGCTGAATTTCATCAACATTCAATAAAACATTAAATTCATTTTCAAATTTTTCAATTAGTTCATTATAAATTTTCCATGTTGATTTGCTATTCACAGAAATTCCTAAAGCTAAACTAATTACTTCATGTAAGGGCAGGAGTTTAAAAAAAGGTTTTCTCTTTTCAATTGTAGTTTCTTTATCTTTTTTTAATTTCTCAATCCTATAATCCACCCCTAGTATTAAATCCTTCCCACATTTAGAACATTTTCCTTGTAATTTTTTTGTTTCTTCAGGAGAACATGAAAAATTACAAGCTCTATGACCATCATAATGATACTTCCCATATTCTGGAGGAGTTTCAATTGTTGCTTTCAAACCTTCTCCAGTTCTAATAGCTTTAATTATATTATCATAATTCAATTCCTCTATTTCAAAAATAACAGCTTCTCTACCTAATCTCCAAGGCCAAAAAGAGTGTGCATCAGAAAAACTCACAATATTAACATTTTCATTCAATTTCCAAATCATTTCAGGGTCTGCACTCATTCCTGATTCAATTGCATAAACCTTATTAGTTTGATCTAAAAAACATTCTTTCAATGAATCAAAACCTGACTGACTTCCAAATAAGCCGAACCAAGGAGTTAAACAATGCGCAGGAATTATTTCAATTTTATCATCAATTTCTTTTAGTTCTTTTACCAAATCTCTGCATGTAATTCCAAAAATAGGCCTGCCATCATAATCTAATCTTCCTTTGCTCCCTAAATATTGTGTTATTTTATCTGCAACATTAGTATTTGGTGCAAAAATAAGAAGATGGACAGCTCTTCTTTTACCTCCTTGAGAAAACATTAAACTCACCTCTGTCTGCCACAAAAAAGGAAATCCTGTTTTTGTTCTTAAAATTCCTTTATCATCCTCTTTTAATTTTTCATCAATCTCTTTTCTCCTTAAAGGATGCTGAAAATCTCCAACTCCTAATAAATCTAAGCCTTTAATTCTAGCATATTTTTCCAAATTTTCTATGCTTATATCCTTACTAGTTGCTCTCGCATATTTAGAATGAATTTGTAAATCAGCAAAAAATAATTTATAATCTTTTGATGAATTAAAAAAATCTTGAGTATCCATTATCTAAAAAGAGAATATTGCTTTTTATAGATTGCTGTAAAGAATTAACCTAATGCATATAAAATTGGAGATAAACTAGAACTATTTCCAATGAAAAGAAATATACCAAATAAAAGAAGCATAATAAATATAGGTAAAAGCCACCATTTTTTTCTTATTTTTAAAAAGTCCCATATTTCTAGTAATAGAGGTTTATTATATGAAGTTTCCATTCTAATAAATAAAATTATTATCTTTAAATTATTTTCTTTTCTTTTAATTTATCTGTAATATATTCAGCTGACAATTCTATTCCTCTTGGATTCCAATGAGGATCTGTTTTGAAATAAAAATCATTAAAGTTTTCTTCAGCTAGATTATATAAGCTGATATATTCTACATCTAAATTTAATAATTTCACATTAAAAATCCTATCCATTTTTCTAAATTCAAAAAAAGATTCATTAACATCATAATACTGCTCCAAAAATTTTTTCTGATATTCATTACTGACAAACAACTTGTCCGGAATATTAACTACAACAAATTCAAATTCTTTTTCTTGAGACATTTTTTTAAATTCTTTAAAAATAGTCATAGAATAAAATGACCTATCAATATCGTAAGAATAGTTTCCACTCTGAATAAGAATTGTAATTCCATCTCTAGTCTGGTTAAAGTAAGATATTTTTTGTATATTAAAATCTAAATTAGTAATTTTATGATAAATTAAAGAATAAAGATGAGAATATTTTAG
The DNA here is from genome assembly GCA_018304055.1 of Candidatus Pacearchaeota archaeon. Taxonomy (GTDB): domain Archaea; phylum Nanobdellota; class Nanobdellia; order Pacearchaeales; family GW2011-AR1; genus ARS1285. Next base: position 8,121 of record JAGVWY010000072.1, on the reverse strand, counting down.
CATAAAAGCAGATAATGGTTTCTCATCAGATAACGGAATTTTATAGATACCATATTCTTTATTCCATGTTAGTTGACTCGGATAATTAAAAACAAGCATTGTTTCCCCATAAACTGAATGATTTTTATTGTTAGGATTAATTATTTCATCTAACAACATTACATTTACTTTTAAGCCTATAAAATTAATTAATGATTTATCTACTATCGCTTTTTGAATGTCTAATAAAGATTCATTTATATTTCTGGATATATTAAATTTTATGTCTCTAGCGATCATAAAAAGAGGTTTATCTGAAAAACCCATCCACCAACTCCTTGCCTCTATAAAATCATTTGAATAAAAAAATAAAATAACAATATCTGGATTATATCTTAAACCTATATTATTGAGATAAAGGAATTCTTGTCCACTTCCATACCCATCAACTCCGAAAGGAATAACCTCATAATTTTCTCCTAAATTTTCCTGTAGCTTTACAGCAATTGTTTCTGAATCATTTACACCAAAACCATAAACAAATGAATCTCCTAATAATAAAATTCTTTTTTTATCTCCTTTTTCATAAGGAATTTCCTTATTTAATCGAATTCCTTTAGAATTATGTGTTTTGTAAACAATTTTATTTGTATCAGGTTGATACCTACACCCAGAAAAATTTGATTTTAATTTCCATCCTAAGTTAGGGTCTAATTCGACCTCTAAATTAGATAAATCTTCAGATGAATATTCATAACATTTATCATACAATTTCTGTGGATAAAATAGTCTAAGAAATATTTCAAAAATTATAATCATAATAATTACTGTGACTAACAGTAAAATTAAGTTTTTTTTCAGATTTTTTCTTTTGCTAGATTTTAGTTTAGTATGAGAATTATTTTCAGTTATAGAAATTTCTTTTTTCTCTCCATTTTCCATTTTATTTATTAAGTTTAAAATGGAAGGTTGGAAAATCGCAATTTTCTTTATTTTCCATATTTTTCTTAAGTTCCTCGATCTTATAAATTAATCTTTTGCGTATTTCTCACTATTCCAAGCATCTTTTAAGTTATCAATTCTACTTATTAAAAAATTTCCAATAACTAAATAATCTATTTCAGTTCCCATCATACAACGATAGGCATCATATGGAGAACAAACAATCGGTTCTCCTCGGATATTAAATGAAGTATTAATAAGGATTGGAATTTTTGAGACTTTGCCAAATTCTTTTATTAGATTATAATAAAGAGGATTTTGTTCTTTCGTTACAGTTTGCAATCTTCCACTTCCATCAACATGAACAACAGAAGGAATTTTTGAATGCCATTTCTTTTTTATAGGATGTACCATCAACATAAAATCAGTCGTCAATGGAATAGGTTTGTCACATTCGAAATATTTGGATACATCTTCCCTACAAACAACTGGCGCAAATGGTCTAAATTTTTCACGATGTTTTACTTTAACGTTTAATAATTCTTTTGCTTCAGGATTGCAAGGATTCGCTAAAATACTTCTTGCTCCTAACGCTCTTGGACCCCACTCCATTTTTCCTTGAAACCACCCAACAACCTTATTTTTATAGATTAAATCAACAATTTCTTTAACGAGTTCTTGAGAATTTTTAAAATAATAATATTTGATTTTATTGTCATCCAAAAATCTTTTAATTTCAAAATCCGAATATTCTGGACCTAAATAAGCATCTTCCAAAACATAATCTCTTTTATTTCCGAGAATAGTATTATAAACATAAACTGCTGCTCCTATACTTGTTCCTCCATCTCCTGGATCAGGTTGTATCCAAATATTCTTAAAAGGAGTATTTTTCAAAATTTTTCCATTTGCAACACTGTTTAATGCAACGCCCCCAGATAAAACGATTTTTTCGCTTTTCGTTTCTTTATAAAGATAACTAAGAATTTTAATAATTACCTCTTCAGTAATAAGTTGCAATGCAGCAGCAATATCTTTATGTCTTTGTGTAATTTCTTCGTTTGATTTTCTTATTTTACCACCTAATAAATTACATAATTTTTTTGATGGCATTTTATTGCCATAATGATAGACAAAATAACTCATATCTAATCTAAAACTGCCATCATTCTTAACATCAATAACTTGATTTAATTTCTCGTAATAAGGATTAGTTTTATTCATATTTCCATAAGCAGATAATCCCATTACTTTATATTCTGAATTATTAACGCTAAAACCTAAATATGCGGTTATAGTCGAATATAATAACCCAAGAGAGCTCGGAAATTGTAATTCTTTTAATAAAGTAATTTCATTCTCTTCTCCATATCCATAAGCAGTTGTTGTCCATTCTCCAACACCATCAATAGTTAATATAGCTGCTTTTCTAAAAGGACTTAACAAAAAACTAGCTGCATGTGTCATATGATGATGAATAAAAAAAACTGATTTATTGTATCCTAGTTTTCTTATAAATTTAAGTACTCTTAATTTTTCATTAAACCATAAAGGAATATTTTTTATAAAAGTCTTATAACTTTTCGGGAAAATTTCTAAGTGTTGATACAAAACTCTCTCAAATTTTAATAAAGGCTTTTCATAAAATCCAATATAATCAATATCTTTAATAGATATATTTTGACTTTTAAGGCAATACTCTATAGCATTTTTTGGAAAAGAAATATCATGCTTTTTCCTAGTGAATCGTTCTTCTTGGACAGCTGCAACAATAACTTATTCCTAAAACATACATTTTAAATTTTTTTTATTTTTACTTAAAACTTTAAAGCCACAAAAATCATGGATTTTTGATGTCTTAAAATTGACGATAATATTCCTCCTTTTTTCTGGTTCCTAATTGCAATTTTGTCCAATAACTTTCCTTATTTTTGTTAATTTTTAACTCTAAAAAATGTTTTCCAACAATTTTAGCTATAATAAAAGTTATACCAACTCCGATAATATATACAACACTTAATAGAACCAAATTTATTATAAACGAAATATCTTCTCCGAATGCTTTCTGTCCTTCTTTTAACCCATTAAAAAATTCCATCCATTTCATTTTTCTAACCACCGCCTAATTCCTTTTCCTGCTAGAATTAGGAAGAAGATAACAAAAAAGATATGAATAAAATTCCATGATTTAGGTGTTTTATTAAAAAATGATAATATGAAATAAAAAATAAAAGAGAATATAAAGAACATCAAGATATAACCAAGAAATTTTCCAACAATAAAATAAATAATTTTTTCTTCATATTTCATATAATTTTAAAGGTAAATATCTTTAAAAAAATAACTATTATTTATAATCAGAACGTAAAGAATTAAAATAGTGAATCATTGATATTTAACTGCCTTCACTATTAGTATCAATCCGTCTTGCTCTCTTATTTAGCCAATGTGCTTGCCGCGTCAATCTGTTAGTGCATCTTCGTCGGGCTCGAGCATTTGTATCGGCTCCACTGCGACTATCGTTCCTAAGAGTGTCTGTGGCAACTCTCTCAAACTCATCGGCTGATACAAATCCTCCATCCAATGCCCTTCACTCATAACTTGCAAATAATCAATTCTATCATAATTTTTAAATGTCATTTTATCCTCCATTTTTATTATAAATATCATCTAGAATTTATATTTTTCTATTATCAAGGCAGATACTTAACTAACTAATAAAAATCTTCTTTTGTTTATCCAAACTATCTTTTTTTTCTCGCCATAAGCAAGATAAAAATAACCAATAAAATAAGAATTATTACGAAAGCAATTATCCAGAAAAAAACAAGATTCTTTGTATCAGGAGATTCCTCTACAATATTTTCCTCTATTTTTCCTTCTTCTGTCTTTACTGGTTTTTCAGTTTCTGCTTTCTTTTCTTCACTTACTGGAATTAATTCATTTATAGCTTTAAAGGTTATACTTGCGCTTTTTAGTTTTGAATTTATACTGTTAAGCGTAACACTTAAATCATAATAATTATCATTATTAAGATTAAATTTCTTTATCTCACCAATGTTAACAGTCGCTGTTTGAGGTTCTGACGAAACAGTTATAGTAATAGAATTATTTAATAGCTCATTTATTTTTAAAGTATGTAATTCTCCAGATGAAAAATTTAATTTTAAACTTCCTCCTTTCTTTACAGAAGTTGTATAACCAATGTTAAGAAGATTAGGGGTTACTGTTATGACGCTATCTGTCGCTCCTCCTCCTGAACTTGAAGAAGAACTAGTTGATGAACTTGCTGCAGCAGTTATTACCATGCTTGGACTTAATCCTGAAAAATGAGGAATTTCCATTCTGATTTCATTTCCAGTTGTATTAATATAACAAACAGAAGTTATAGAAGTCTTACTGCATTCAACTCCTGCTGATGTCAAATAATCTCTGTATCTTGAATTATTATAAGCAATAAACTCGTCTGTTAAATTACTTGTTGAATATCCTGCAGAAATATTCCATTCAGTTGTCATTTGATGAGTTTTAGAGGGATCTTCGGTGTATAAAATTGGAATTGACATATTAAAAGTACCACTTTCAGAAATTGAATTTTCGTTATAAGGAATTATCAAAGTAACATTATCATAAACATCTTTTGGAACAAAATTTCCAAATTTCCATGTTTGGCTGCTAGAGGCAGCAGTATCATTATCTAAAACTGCAAACATTGGAGGTTGTTTAGCAGAAAACATATCAAAATTATTAAATCTCATTGTCACGTTTGTAGCTGTAACTTTTAATTCTAAATCAACCTGTCCTGCAACTAATGCTTTTAATGGATTAAAATCAGAAGAATTCATTTCGGTTATTACTTGTTCTGTTCCTCTTCTTAAAAATCTAATAGTAACTGGAAAGCTTGAAACATTAATAGCTTCTAAATCTCCTGATGCATTAAACTGCCTCATTCCTTTATCTCCTTCTCCGAAATCAATTGAAACAAGAGTGATGTTATTTTCACTTGATGATAAATTAAGTTTTTTTGTCATAGGAGGCGCATCATTTGGAAATACAGAAATTTCAGCATAATTACTATTATTTAATATAGGAATATAAAAAGTTCCATTTGTAATAGTCTCAATCATATAGTTTACAGTTCCTATTCCCACGTTAGAATTTTTAACTTTAGCTTCAACATGCATATCAGTTGTTACAGCTCCTCCTGTATCATTCAGAATATTAATTTTCATTAAACTTGTGTTTAATGCAGCTTTATTAACAGAATCATTAATATAACCTCCAAGTAATCTGTAAAGAGTAATATTTTTTTGTGTATTTCCAGTTATTGTTATATTTGCAAATCCAGCGAGATAATTCCCACCAACATTCGTTGCATTTTCGTATACAAGAGAAGCATTTTTCGCATAAAACTCGAGAAAGTAAGTTATTCCAGAATCTGAACCTAAAACAGAAATATTATAAGCAGCTATTGGCAAGCTTCCAGTAGCTCCATTGCAAACAACTGCTCCTGTAGAAGCTGTTCCAGAACTATCTGTTCCATTTAACTGATTAACATCAGAAATATTTACATCTGCACCACCTGCCTCAAATTCAGGTACAAATGAACCAGAACTTGTAGTAAATGGAATCATTTTTATTTTTACTTTTGTTACATTTAAAGCAGTTGTATTATGTCCCGCCTGTACGTTTATACATCCGATTAGTCTATTCCTCGTTATTGTTAAACTCTGATTTACAACAACAATATCTCCTGCATTTATTGTTCCTAAACTTGAATTAGTAATAGGAGGAGAGGGACAAAAACTGTCATTAAATACAGTCCCATTACATCCAGGATCGAATCCAAATCTTGCAAAATCTCTCATAAACATTACACTATAATCCTTTCCCGCGGGAATAACAACATCAACTGTACTTACATTTGTTTGCAAGTTACTATCAACTGGAAAACCTACTTTTTGGTCAATAACCTGATAACCAAATCTTTGTTGAACTAAAGTCCCGCTTGTATTTAATCCATTAGTATACAATCTTAAAGTAGCTGCGTCTTGTAAATAAAAAGTACTTCCATTTAAGCTCATATCAAAATCAGAAGATTGAGGATAAAATAACATTGCCGGAAAAGGAGGGAGAACAGTTCCAGTCATTACTGCAGAACATGATGAATTAGAAGATGAGCATCCCTTGTTAGTAGAATTCCCATATCTGATAGTTTCTAAAACATAATTTGTTCCAGAGCCGTTAATACTGCTTAAAGTAAATGAACCATCAGCATTAGTTAATGCACTTTTTCGGTAAAGTTTTACCGGAGGTGAACCAGGGGCAAAAGAAAACTCATAGATTGTAACATTAACATTACTTTCATTTTGTCCGGTTGAATTAACAACAACTCCTGAAAAATCAAAATTAGTTGTTATACTTAAAGAAGTAAAATTATACCAGCTATCATTTCTTGTATTATTAACAATAATATTAGCATCTCCAGCAATGGAAGAAGTTACATTAAACCTAAAATCATTTTGTGTGTTGTTTCCAAAAAGAGTTGAATCAGTAGTGTTCCAAATTAACACACTTGAAGTATTAAAAAAAGCCATTGCTAGTGTCGAGATATTAGTTCCATTAATGAAAGAAAATCCTTGAGGAAGAACAACTAAAACTTGAGTTATATTAGAAGCGTTTCCATAACTTCCATTTAACCCTGAAACAATGGAAATATTAACTTCAGCAACGTACGTTCGATTAATGTAACGAACATTAGACGTCGCAGAATAAATCGCAGAAACATAATTTAAACTAATAAATAAACATAATATGAAAATAATGCCAGAGATGAAACTAATTTTTGTCTTACTCATCTTTCCTCTTTTTAATGAAAAATATAATGTATAGAGGTTTATAAACTTTCTGAAATCTCTTTCTAAAAAACACAAAACAAAAAGATAAAAATTTATAAATACAATAAATCTAATTATTTAAGAAAAGATGGTTAAGAAATTAATTGTAATAATATTATTATTGTTGGTTATACAAACAGTTATAGCAGATACTACATTTAAAATAATAACTCTTGGAGATCATAGAATATCTTTAATTATAAGAGAAAATGGAAAATTAACAACGATAGACAGCCATCATTTAAACACAGGAAATGGAGACCTTACAATAACAAGCTCTGTAACTCCTGAATATCTAGATTTAATTGTAACGCTTAAAAAAAATACTGAAGAGATAATTGAAAGAAAGTTTGAGGAAGTAAAATCAGGCGAAGAAATTCTTATTAAATTTATACCAGGAGATGTGGAACTCAAATTAGCTTCTGAAGTTGAAGAAGAATCTGAAGCAATAAATGAATCAGTAGTTAACGAAACTGCTAATGTAACTATTGAAGAAAATAGTAATGTAACCTTAGAAAATAACACTGAAATTAACGAAACAGTTCAAGTGGCAGAAGAAATTGAAGAAAACGAAACTCAAGAAACTGAACAAGAAGATACAAAAACCGAAGAAATAAATGTTTCAAAAAAAGACACAACTGGTTTTTCCGTATTAGGAAACCTTGAAAAAAGTTCAGATTATCTCTTAAAAATAATAGGGATTATCATAGTCATATTCATTATGATATTTCTATTAAGCTTCCTTATAAAGAAATTTAAAAAAGGAGATTTCAATATTTCTTCTAACATAAAAACAAAATCAATGTCTGAATTTTTAAAGAGTAAGGATTCTTCCTCAAAAAGAATTGATGAATTAGAGAGAAAAATTATAGAGACAAAAAAAGAATTAGATGATATAAGGGATAGAGAAAGAAAATTAAAAGAGTTAAAAGACGAAATTAGAAAATTAGAAAGAGGCTATTAATTTTATGAAATATTAGAATTTATGTGGGAATTAATCAAGTAACCTATCAATTCCTCTATCTGATAATAATCTTCTTTTTTGTCCTTTATTTTCTCCCCTAATTTTTTGTGATAAAACAGCGGCATCATACCATGTAAAAGCTAATTCAGGATTTGATGCATATTTCCCTAGATATCTTAATGTCTCTACCTTATGATTATCATCATACAGAAAAATATATCTTTCCTTTCCCTTAACAAGTTAGTATCTCCGAATAAGATTTAGCACTATAAGATTACTCCATAAAGCTTATATACTTAACCTATCTATTAGATAGGTATGAAAAGAGTAAAAATTATA
>JAGVWY010000062.1 GCA_018304055.1 Candidatus Pacearchaeota archaeon | reverse complement strand
TTATCTTTTAATAATTCATAAATGGCTGGAACAATTCTTTTTTTGGATAAATCTCCTGTTATTCCAAATAAAATGATAAGACAGTTTTCCATTTCAACTTTTCTCAAATGTATGTCCTCCAAATTCATTTCTTATTACTGAAATAATCTTTCCAGCATAACTTGGTTTTTTTCTTGTTATTTCTCTTTCCTTAACTGCTTGTTTTAATACAGGCATTTCTAATAGTTTAGAAAGTTTTTTCATTTCTTCTTCAGTTTCTCCTTTTGGAACACTTCCTTTTATTTTTTTAAAGTAAGGCCTTTTTAATCCTTGATCAACCCATTTCATCAATTTTCCCTCGATAATACTTCCGTGAGAATAAACTTTTGTAACCTCTTTCATATTTATTCCAAATTTTTTCTCATATTCTTTTATTGTATTTAATCCCTCGCCAATGGCAGACATCATTCCATATTCTATACCATTATGAACCATTTTCACAAAGTGTCCACTTCCAGTTTTTCCCATGTAACCATAACCATTTTTAACACATAAATCTTTAAACAATTTTTCTATCCATTTTTTCCCATGTAACCATAACCATTTTTAACACATAAATCTTTAAACAATTTTTCTATCCATTTAAAAACTGATTTTTCTCCGCCAATCATCATACACGCCCCTTTTCTCGCTCCTTTAATTCCTCCTGAAGTGCCAACATCGAGAAAATTAATTCCTTTATTTCTTAAAAAATTAAAACGTCTTATTGAATCTTTGAAATAACTATTACCGCCATCTATTATGATGTCTCCTTTAGTTATATGAGGAAGCAATGAAGAAATAGTATCATCTATCGGCTTTCCTGCCTTAATCATGAGCCAAATGATTTTTTGCTTTGGAAGTTTTTCAATTAATTCTTCAATTGAAAAGGAAGCTAGGGCTTTATTTGATTTTTTTAAAAATTCTTTTGTTACTCCAGGAGTTCTATTATAAACAACAACTTCATTATCATGTTCAATAAGATTTAGAACCATGTTTCTACCCATTCTGCCTAAACCTATAAAACCTATTTTCATCTTTCTTTTGTTAATAAACCGCATTTTTCTCTCATTTTATAATTTATAGAAGATAAAGGTTTTTTTAAAGCTTGTTAAACTCCCAAATTTTCTTTTTCCCTTGAAGAATCAATTCTGCAAACGGCTGTTTTATTGATAGGGATTTCATTTATTATCTGTTAACACAAAACTTTTACTTATCTTCTTTACAATTTTTGCAGGACATTGTTCTATGGAAACATTTTCATCTATAAAATTTTCAAATGCTTTCATTTTCTCCTTTCCAAGAAATAGAAGAAAGGAGATTGATGATTTTTCAATGAGTTTTCTCGTTGCAGATATTCTTTCATTTGGAGGTTTTGGCGCGTTATTTACCTCTATGTAACCTACTTTCCTGCTCTTTATTGATTCATGGTTAGGAAACAAAGAAGCTATATGACCATCTTCTCCAGCACTTAGAACTATAAGATCAAATTTATTTCCGAATTTTCTCAATCTGAAAGCATAATTATCAGGAGAATATTTTATATAATCATAGAAATGCAAGTTCTTTTTTGGCAGTTTTTTAGAGAAATATTTTTTAATAATTTGCGAGTTGCTGTCTATACTTTCCAATGGAACGCATCGCTCATCTATTAAAAAAATATGAATGTTTTCCCAATCAAGATCTTTTTTTCCAAGAAGCTTATACAATCCTTCAACAGACGTTCCTCCAACTAATCCAATAGTTATAGTCTCATGGGAAATTAAAAAAGTTTCTATTTCTTTTGCAATTCTGTCTACTGCAAATTTTTCTAAATCCTCTTTTTTCCCTCTTTTTATGAACATGGTTTAGAAAATAATTTAAGGTTTAACTATTTTTCTCCCAATTTTTACTTGAAACAATAATAGTTATTTCTCCTTCTGGCGTAATCTTTAGAGATTTATAATTACAGTTTGTTTCTTCATTCAATTTTTTGTGCGATTCGTCGCAGAAAGGTAAATTTTGAGAGGCTCCACAAGTACAGAAACTATATTTTATTTCTTTTTTCAATGTTAATTTTTTCTCGGTGTTTTCCATGATTACTTATAGTAATATCCTTTTATTTATTATTGAGAGTTATTGTCTCTATAAAAGGAATATTCTGAAACTTTTTATCTGAAGATATTATTTTTCCCTTGCATTTTGCTATATGTAGGGAATCAAAAACTCCTAATCCATATTCTTTTTGATATTCACATGCCAATAAATAATCATCAGTATTATCGCCTACTAGTTTTGAGATTTTTAATGCAAACTGAATTAATTCTAAAGAGTCCTCGTTTATTTTTTCAGCGACTAACATAAGCTCAATTAAACAAATAGGGCTAATAAATAATTCTTCATTATACTTATCATATAAATTTTTTGCATTAGTTTTTAACCAATCTTTCTTTTTAGCTAAAGCTAGTATAAAATCTACATCTGCGTATATCATAGTCTCTTTAATTTCTCTTCTACTTCTTTTTTAGCTTGTTCTTCTCCCATTTCGCTAAGTTCTTTTAAGGAATATTTTTCAAGTTTTTTTCCTAACTCTTCAATTCCATAAAAAGGATCTTCATAAGTAGGTTTCAAAATAATTTCATCTCCTTTATCAATTAAAATAAACTGTTTACCATATTTTTCTCTAAGTTTTTTCTTTAATACAATTCTTCCTAATTTATCAACTTGGACTATCATTTTATATTGGTAAAATATAAAGTATTTGGTAATTTATAAATTTTTTGGTAATCTTTTCATACGAATTTTAATTCATCTTACAACCCCTCCAAAAACTTCCTAACCTCGTCATACTTCTCTTTCATTACTTTTTCATTTACAGCCTCTAAACTTAATCTTAACAAAGGTTCTGTCTGACTGAACCTTATATGAATCCAAAAATCTCCAAAATCAAAACCTAAACCATCAAACTCATCAATTTTTTTTGCCTTTTCTTTAAAATGATTCATTATCTTTTCATAAGCATTTTCCTTATCCTTAATCTTAAAGCTTTTTTCATTTAATTTAGAATATTTTTCATATTTTTTGAATAACTCAGAAAATTTCCTCTTTTTTTTCTTTGCCTCACTGTAGATTTCTAATATTATTAAACTTGTAATTATGCCTGAATCAGCATAGAAATTATCCTTATAAAAAAAATGTCCCGAATGTTCACAGGCAAAAAAAGCATTTTCTTTTTTCATTCTATTCTTGATATAAGAATGCCCTACTTTTTCTCTAATTGCTTTAAGTTTTTTTTCTTTGGCAAAATCTTCTATAATTCTGCTCATCATTGTATTATATACAAAACCAGATTTTTTTACTTCATCATAAAAATAATCAATAATAGCTAAAGCAACAAAAGAACTCTCAATCATTTTTCCTTCTTCATCTATAAAAAAAACTCGGTCCATATCTCCATCAAATGCAACTCCAAGATCTGCTTTTTCCTTAACAACTCTTTCTTTTAAATCTTTTACATTTTCTTCTTTTAGTGGATTTGCCTCATGATGCTCAAAATAACCAGTTATCTCAAAATACATTTTTATAAGATTGATAGGAAGATTATCATAAACTAATGGGACAATTTTTCCTGCAATGGAATTTCCTGCATCAATAACTACTTTTATTGGCTTTAGTTTTTTTGGATCAATAAATGAAAGAATATATTCTTTATAATCATCTAAAATATTTTTTTCTATAATTTTTCCTTTTCTCTTTGATATTTGAAATTTATTTTCCAGCATAATTTCTTTTATTTTTTCTAAACCAGAATCCATTCCAACAGGTACTGCCATTTCTCTAACTATTTTTATTCCATTATATTCAATTGGATTATGAGAAGCTGTAATGCTAACTCCAGGGAGATTTAAAAATCCAGTTGCAAAATATAATCCAGGAGTATCAATCATGCCTATATCAATAACATTGCATCCTTGTTCTGTAATTCCTTGAATTAATGCTTGTTTTAAAACAGGTGAGGAAAATCTAATATCATTTGCTACTATTATTGTTTTACATTTAAAATAATCAACAATAGCTTTTCCGGTTTTGTAGGCAAAATCCTCATCTAATTCTTTTTTATACAAACACCTTATATCATTTCCTTTAAAACATGTTTCGACTCTTTTTTTAAAATCCATTTTAAAAATAAATTATGAAAGATTTTAAATTTATGGTTTTTTGTAAATTTTCGGTGATTATCTTATTTTTAAAAACATAGCTATATCTTTCATTCTAAAATAATATCTAATGAATTTTGTAATTTCTTTGTTATCAGGATTATTAAATTCATTATGATTGTATCTAACTTCGCTAATACCTGCAGGATATTGCATATAAAGTCTTAATCTTTTTCTAAATGAATTAACAGTTTCTTTAATTGTACACCGAACTAATTCTCTAGAGACTCCAAGGTAAAGTGCATTGAAAATATTATTTGGAGATAATATTCTAGTTGAATAATCTGGAAGATCTTCATCTATAATTTTACCTAATTCAGTCATTATTATATTTGCTTTTTGTATATCAGATTTTATACAAGATCGCTCGTACTCAGTTTTTTTTAAAGGTCTTTGTAATAATATATACAATGGCTGGACTTTAATTTTTGATTTCATTGAATATTCCATGATAATTGAAAGATAAGCTGGATTTTAAAGATATGGTTTTTTCAGTAATATTTTTCAGTTTTCTTCCATAGTTCATAAAAAAATCTCTTGTATTCATCTGCGTTTTCCTTGCATTTTATTGCAAATAATCTTGGAGGATTGCCCCAGCTAAATGTTGCAACAATATCTTTGAAAATAGATATTCCAGCTGGAAATGGAGATTTAGTTATTCTAAATTCATATAGTTTATGCAAAGGTTTAGCGAGTCTTTGCTTATTTAAAATATCTTTAGGAGAAACTAATATTTTGCTTTTTCCTCCGGTTCTTGCTCGTTTTTCATGATATCTATCGAATAAATGAATAACAAACTTGTTTTTAACTGCCTCTTCTGGAAATGCAAATCCTAGATATTCATCTTTGTTAGTCAAACTATCAGCCATTTCTTCATAAAAAGTTTTAATTCCCCTATACCCTTCATAAACTCTGACTTCTTGATTTTTTAATTTTAATTTATATTTAGAAATTAATTCAGGTAAAATTTTTATAAATTCTATTTTCTCTTCTTTTAAATCTCTTTCTTTATTTTTAATAAATTCAAGGATTCTTTTTGGAGAGTTAGCTCTAAAATGTTTAGTCCGATCTTTTATCGTTTCGCTTACAAGTCCTTTTTCTTTAAGTTTATCTAGAATTTCATATACTTTTGATCCTGCAATTCCTGATTTTTTTATTATTAGTCCTGAAGAAACATCACCTAACTCCAACAATGAAAAATAAACTTTTATTTCTCCTTTAGTAAATCCTAGTTTTTCTAATATCTGTGTATTCATAATGTATATATGTTTATATTATTTTTAAATTTTATTCCCCCCTTATGTGTGAATAAATTATAAATAATAATTTGAATTTATTTCTTTATGAGGCATCTTTACATTGATTCTAGTAAAATTGATATTGAATATATAGTAAATGAATTATATAATTTTTCTAAAATTGGAGGAATTTCTATACATAATGTTATACCTGAAAATGCAAGAGAGGATTTAATTGAAAATGTTAATTCAGTTAAAAGATTTTTTTGGGAGGCTCCAAAAAAAGAGGGTAATGTAATGCAAGAAATGAAATGTTTTTATTTAGAAGATTTAAATGAAGACTGTTTAGACAGAACTTTTCTTACAACGATTAATCAATTTAAAGATGAATATTGTGAAATATATGGGGAAATAGCTCAAAGAGCTCAATTTGAAGATGAAAGATTTAACTCATTAGGATTTCACTATTATCCTCGAGATTCTTTAGGTATTAGTCCTCATAGAGATTATGTCAGAGATAGAGACCTTATCTCTATCTTTATTTTAAAGGGAAATGCTTCTTTTTATGTTTGTTTAGATAGAAAAAAACAGGCTCAGTTAAATTACAATCCACTCCAGGAGATCTTATTTTATTACGAGCAGCACGAAACAGGGAAGAGCAAAAATATCGGCCTTTTCACTATATTGAAAATATTTCAGAAGAACGATTAAGTTTAATAGTAAGAAGGAGAGTATCATGATCCCATGTTTATTAGAACAATGTGAAAAAAGAAATTTTCAGGATATTGATTATCATACCCAAGCACTATTTGAACAGATGTGCTCAGCAAATAATCCTTATACTGCTGATTATAGAGGAATTGAATTAATTGTTTATCCGAGAGTATTTTTTCCTTTGCCTTATTCATCTCAATTACGCGGAATAACGAAAACTGATGTTAAAAATTATTCTGGAAAGAGAGTTCTTGATGTGGGGAGTGGGACAGGTATCAGATCTATTGTTGCAGGATTAAGTGGAGCAAAAAAAGTTGTGGCAACTGATATAAATGAAAATGCAGCTGAAAATACTCAAGAAAATGTGATTAAGTATAATCTTGATGATAAAATTGAGGTTTTAGAAAGCAATTTGTTTGACAATGTTGATGGAATATTTGATATCATAATTGGGTATCTTCCGATAGTTTCACATGACGTACATGAAATCTGGGAACTTGCAGTTTTTGACCCTGATTATTCAATACATAGAAGATTTTTTAGAGAAGTTAAAGATTATCTAGACGAAAATGGAATAATTAAGATGGTGCATTCTAGTAAAGGGAATTTAGACTATTTTGAGGAATTAATAGATTTGAATGATCTAATAATATTTAGAAAAAAATCTTCTCATAAATTTGGATTAACGTGGAATTTTTACGATTTGGAATTTAAATAAATTATATCACTCCACAATAGGTTTTATTCCTGTTTTGAATAATTTATTCGCTCTTTCTGTATAAGCAACAAGATTTTCCTTAAACCAATGATGCTGGGATTTTTGGATTTTTCCTATAATATAATAGCCGATAGCCATAACCATTCCGTAATCAGCATTTTTTGGTAATGGAACATAAAAATTATTTTCTTTATTTCCTAATATAGTATCTTCAACTCCAAAAGATACGAATAATTCATGGCTTGGGACTACTGTTGTTGCATGTTTCATATATTCGATAGTTTCAATATCTCTTGCAATTCTTCGAGATAATAAGAAAATATTTATCATAATCTCTTAAAATATCAAAATTTAATTTACTTAACTTTTCATTGATAAAATTGTATATTTCTTTAGGTCTTTCTTTAGTTTTTCCTAAAATCATCCCTAGGTATGTAGAAGTATTATAGGTATAAGGTTCTCTTTGTTTTGGAAAAACAAAAATTTCATCTACATATTTTTTTGTTTCAGCTTTCTCATTGTTTGTAAATAAAGTAACAGATTTCTTGTATTTTTTAACTAATTTTGCAATAATCGGCGCGTGCTTTCCGCCTGATGCGCTAATAATTACAACTCCGTCTATATTTTTTATTGTTTTTAATTTTTCTTCAACACTTGATTCGCTGGCAAAAACTGCATCCGTATCATGAAAAATAATTCTTCCAGTAACTTCTGCATTACCGCTTCCAACAACTAAAGGCCTTTGATAAGAAATGTTTATTTGAGGAATTTTCTCTTTATGAAATAATTCTAATGCTCCAAAAACACATGTATCTAAATCCGGAATATTTTCAATAGTAAATGACTGCATTATTTTATAGTTTATTTGTTCTGCTATCATCTTTTTTATTACTTTTAATTATAAGAACCAAGATTTTTTAAATGTATAGTTAGTTTTTTTATATATTTCTTTAGGTAAAAATATTGGATAATGACAAAATATTAAAATATAGTGTCACTATTTTATTTGTTTTTAAATTTTTATTAATATAGTTTAAGAAATATCTTCTAAATTATCAATAATTATTTTTGAAATAATCTCCAATAACGTACATCATTCTAACATTTGATCCTAACCAACAAGCCCATTTTCCTTTTAACTTTCCTTTTAATCATACATTTTTCTTCTATCTCAACAAATTCTTATACTCCTCTACAACATCTTCTGTGAATTTTTTCATACCTTCTGCTGTTTTTTCATGGGTGAGAAGTTCTTTATAAACTGAATAAGGAACTGTTATAATATCAGCTCCTGCTAGTGCAGCTTCTCTAAATTGTCTTTTGTTTCTCACGCTTGCTGCTAATACTTTTGATTTGATTTTATTTATCCTAAAAATCTCAACAATTTCTTTTAATAAATTAATACCAGAAACAATGCTATTATCATCAAGAATTTTTCTGCCTATTTTGATTCCTTCAGAAGTAAAATAATCCTCTTTCTTGAATTTAATCTTGTTAATTTCTCTAATATAATCATCTTCTCTTCCAATAAATGGACTTACAAATCTCGCTCCTGATTTGGCTGCTAATAATGCTTGCTCTGGGGTTAATATCAAGGTACAATTTACTGGAATTTTATGTGAGGATAGATATTTTATTGCTTTAATACCATCCGAATAATTTGTACATTCTTTTTCCATGCATGGATTAATCGGAATTTTAACATAAACATTTTTTGCAACTTTATTGAATCTTTTAAATAATACAACTCCTTCATTAATCATTTCTTCAAATGTATTTCCAATAACCTCCAAACTTACTGGCTTGCCTTTGCAAATAATAAGGAGATCTTTAATGTACTGTTCCAAATCTAATCTAGGGTTTTCATTTTTGTATTTTTCAACTGCTTTTTTAATGAGGCTGGGATTAGTGGTTACACCATCAAGAATTCCTGCTCTTCTTGCTTCTTTTATCTCTTCTATGTCTGCGCTATCAAGAAATATTTGCACCATTTTATAAAATTTAAAGAATGGATAGTTTATTAATTTAATGTCTTATAACTGCATTTAACAGAGAAATTTATTGCTTATTTATTATCATATAGTTTTGGACGTAAGCGAGCATCAGTTAATTTAACAAGCCTTTCTAATTCCTCTTCATTTAATTTTCTTTGTATGTATGTACCATCATTGGATATATAAGCATGGCCATAATCTTCTTCTCGTCTACTAGTGAATACAATATTTGGAGGCAGGGTTTCTTTATAATTATTTTCTCCTATAATATCCATTACTCCAAACTCTATTGCTTCTGCAATATCCTCGAGAGAGTTAAGATATCCTGGTCCAACAATATTTCTTGAGTATTCTTCTAGTACTGTACCATTTGGAAGTTCACCTGTATAAAAAACACGATTGCTAGTAACTTCTAGGTATGCAACAACATTAATTCTTATTTCATTACTCATTTCTATAATTAAGCGTGTATGTATTTATATTTTATTGTGATATTAAAGAAAATTTATTAACTCACATCCCACATCTCAATGACATTGTTTACTAATTTGTCCATAAAACTTTCTTTGTAAGTTATTAATAAATTCAAAATTTCCTTTTCATCTATTGCAATAGAATAATGGGATTTTTTATTGAAAATTCTTTTAATAATAGATGGTTCAAGTTTTTTTAAGTAAAATGAAACAGTACTTGGTGATAAATTAACGAATTCGGCAACGTCTTCAAAGGTGCAATTTTTTTTCTTTAAAATACAAAGCACAATTTTTCTCATACTATTCTGACGTAATAAACCTAATAATTGTTTATTTTCAGAAGTAAGTTCTTTTGAAAAGTATCTTACATTATTCCCAAATTTTTCTGCTGATAGAAGATTATGTTTTGTAAGATAATTGAGATGATACCTTAAAGAAGTTCCTGGAATTCTTAATTTTCTTTCAATGTCCCTAAAATGACATCCAGAGTTTTTATTAACAAATTCATAGATCTCTCTCCTTTTCTCTAATTTTAATATTTTATCTTTTTTAGAGAGAAATTTAGGAGGCATATTAACCATCCTTCTTCAATATACCATAAAAGAAAAGTAGCAATGCAATTAAATCAAGGACTATAGAAATAGGATCAATAAATTCTAAACCAGTTATAAAAAGTTCAGAAGAAACCAAAAAACTCTTCAATGAAAAAATAAAAAAGGCCATGCTAACAAACCACAATCTTTTTCTACCATCCCTTTTATAAGCAATAAAAGTAATTAAAAACAAAGCAAAGGCAATAATGCCGTTAATAAAACTCAAAACTTTCTCTAGTTCAATTCCCTTGACTTTAATATCTCCAATGTCTTCTTGTGCAATAAGAACTGGTGTTATTAAAACGAGAAATATAATTAAAGCATAAATTATTTTTTTCATTCTATTAAATAGTAATTTGTATTATTAAATTTATCTTTCTATTCCTAATACCTCTCCGGTATTTAGGTCTATAATAACATCAGTTTCATCTCCATTATTTATCTCAACAACGTATGCTGTTTTGCTAAATTTTTTTTCAATAGAAATATCAGTAACCCTTCCATTTACTTCTTTTAATGCAATTTCTTTTGCTTGTTCTTCTGTAATCTTGGTTTTTAACAGCTCTTGTTTTTTTTCTTGTGAAAGGCTTGGCAAAGTATTATACTCAACTTTAATAAGTTCAGCTTTTTCTTCACCATTCACCTCTTCTTCTAAAACTACTCCCCCTACTTCAGGACAGTAATATTTGTGCTCATTTACATTTGGCTCTAAAGGAGTGTAATCGCGAGTTTTTATGCAGTTGGTAAATTCTCTGTAAGAAACTCTGACATTTTCATTAATTGCTAGAACTTCTCCCCAATCTTCAGCTTCTCCTTTATAATACTCTTGTCTATATTTATCTCCTATATTAGGAGCTGCTTTCATAATAACGCCAGGTTTAGCTCCATTTATTCCAGCTTCCCAAGATCCTTTTGTACTAACTATAATACCATCAATAATTTCTTTTGATTCCTCGCCAAAATACCATACATTTCCTTCATTATCTTGAGCATACCAATCTTTTGTATCTTCGATTAACTCATCATTTAACCAAACTCTATCCCAAACAACTCTTGTTTCTACTCCATTAACTGTTTTTGTTTCATTCATAATATATACCTCAATTTTCTCTAATCCTTCTTCAGTTTTACTCTCATATATCATTTTCTTTCCAGGAGTTAAAGAAAAATATTGATTAGTAATATGAGAACTAAATTGTTGAGGATTAATAACAGGATTGTATATTTCATTTATTTTTTCATTAAGAAATTTTTCTTTATTATTTTGATAGGGATTATTGGCATACCAAAATAAAAACAGCATGTCTATTACTACTACAATAAGAAGAGCAATTGTAAGATATATTATTTTTGATGTTTTCATAAAATTCTGATATTAGGTGACTTTATAAATAATATAGAACAATTATCGAAATTGTTAAGATAAGAAAATAACTGATGAATTCAACTATTATCTATTTTTTATCATCTCAAATGCATTCTTAACGATAGCTTCTGTATCAATTTCCTCAAATGCGAGAAGTTGTTCTGGCTTTCCTGAATGTGGTAATTTTCTCACTGTAAGATGAGTTAATTGAATATTTGTTCCTGGAAGATGAGATGAAATCATCTCGCCAATTCCTCCTTCGGCATAATGATCCTCACTTATCACAATTTTATTTCCATGAGCTTTTACAAAATCTATAAATTTCTTATAATCAAAAGGTTTTATACAATATAAATCAATTATCGCTGTGTTAATTCCTTTCTTTTTTAATTCTTCATGTGCTTTTAATGCCTCAAAAACAGTTATTCCCGCACCAACGAGAACAAGCTCATCATTTTTTGATTCTTTCAATATTTTAAAATCTCCGATAGGGAATGTTTCTTTATTGCTATAGATGACAGGAGTTTTTGAGCGAGTTGTCCTGATATATTTTATCCCTTTTAATTTAGAACATTCATAAACAAGCTTTTCTGTTGAAACTGCATCACAAGGATAGAAAATTGTGCTGTTAAATAATAATCTAAATAAAGAAATATCTTCTAAGCCCATTTGTGAAACGCCATCTTCTCCAATTGAAACTCCTATATGACTTCCACAAAAAGTAATATTGGCATTTGAATAAGCAGCCATTCGTAATTGGTCATGTGCTCGAGTTAAAAAAGCAGAAAAAGTTGATGCAAACACATTAAAATTTTTTTTACTTAATCCAAGAGCCATACCTATCATATTTTGCTCTGCAATAAATGCTTCAATAAACTGTTCAGGAGTTTTTTCCTTTACTTTTTCTGAAAATGTGGAATTAGAAACTTCTGCATCAACAGCGATAACACGAGGATTTGATAAAGCTAATTGAGCAAGAGCATTACCATATGCTTCTCGGGTTGTAACTTGCTTTCCTATTTCATAATAATTAGGTATATATTTTTTATAAATTATTTTTTTAAAATAAGATTTTAAAGGTTTTTTTATTTTAATAGAAGGTAAAGGAGGATTAGGAATCTCAATTAATGCTTTTTCTAATTCTTCTTTCGATAATGCTCGTCCATGCCAACCATTTTTATCTTCAATAAATGAAACTCCTTTTCCTTTAAGTGTTTTTGCAAGTATTATTGTTGGCTTATTACTTTTTCGTGCTTTTTGAAACGCATTTAAAATTTGATTAATATTATGTCCATCTATTTTAATTGTATCCCAGTTAAATCCTTTAAATCTTTTTTCATATTCATTAACATCATGCCCAAAAATTGTTTCTCCTCGCTGTCCTAATCTGTTAATATCAGCAATTGCTATAAGATTATTTAATCTATAATAAGAAGCTAATTCAAAGGCCTCATAGACGCTTCCTTCGGCTAATTCTGAATCTCCTAATAATACATATACTCTAGAAGTTTTTTTATCTAATTTATTTGCTATAGCCATGCCTACACCAATAGAAAGTCCTTGCCCTAAACTTCCTGTTGCAGATTTTATAAAAGGTAAGGAAGGGAGAGGATGTCCTTCTAGAGAACTGTTAAATTTCCTTAGACTTAAAAGATCATTCTTTATTGCTCCTGCATGATATAAAGAAGAATATAAAATTGGAGCTGCATGACCTTTACTTAAAATAAACTCATCATTACCCGGATTATCAGGATTTTTTATTTCTAATGCAAGTTCATCAAAAAATAAACATGCCATAAGTTCTGCACATGATAAACAAGATGTCGGATGTCCACTTCCAGCTTCTGTCGTCATTTTAAGAACATCTCTTCTTAAAATGTTTGCTATGTTTTGAAGATTCTTAATGGAAGCCATGGTGCCTCTTTTACTATAGAAATAAGGAAAAGGAATTTTTAAATGTTAGTTTTAAAAATACATATAATAGAATATAGTAAATTATTTATTTTATTGATATTTATTAAAAATATATAAACGTTTAAGTAAGTATATAGTTCGTCTATAATTTAATATAGCTGATTTTTGCGAGGCAAAAATCAGAAATTAATTGAAATTTAAGTCGCCTTGCGGAC
>JAGVWY010000061.1 GCA_018304055.1 Candidatus Pacearchaeota archaeon | reverse complement strand
AAGGCAATTGGACATTATAATCCAAGTGATGAAGAAAAGAAAAACTATGGATGGAATGAATGGAGTGATAAAAGCAGAGTAGTGATTGAAGATAGAAGAGATAATGAAAATGACATCATTCCTTTGATAACGACTAAAGGAGCATTTGAAGTTATTAGCGGGGAACAATTAGTATGGTATGATAAGAATTCAAAAGTTCCTTTAGCAAGTCCTAATTATGTGAAAACAGGAAAAGAATCTGTTGGTGTGGGAATACAATCTTTTACTTCAGAAGGGAAACCTATACAATATACAATAAAAGAAAATAACGTTGATAAAACAATCACTTTAGATGGAAGTACATTTATTAATGAAAATGGAGATATGTATTTTACAAAAGATAATCTTGGTTTTTATGAGAAAACAAGTGTGAGTAAAGATAAGATTGTAGTTTCTTCTTTTTCTCTAAATGATAGAATGATTACAGTTAAACTCCCTGAAGGAAAAAATTATGGAGGATTAGAAGATAAATTTGGAGAGATATGGATTACGGCAAAGAACTCTGAAGTAACTGTTCAAGATAGATCAAAATGGAATTTAGTTCCCTTAGTTACATTAATAGGTAAGGGAGATTATAATGCGAGCATTATTGTTTATGATAATTTTGCTGTTAGTGTTTATGAAGAGCAAGGAGAAACTAATGTAGGTTTGGCAACCTGTGGTTTAGAAGAAAAAAAAGGGCCTGCATTTCAATTAAAAATAGGTCCTGAAAAAACAGATGCTCCAGCTGGTTGGGAAGATTATTTTGTAGATAATTTTAGGAGACTAACAAAAGCAAATCGCGGCGTAATAATGGAAAGAGGCAAAAATAATCCAAGCATTTATTTTCATGTTGATAGAGATGATGAGAATCAAGAAGAATATGATTGGAGGGATAATGATTTATACTTTCCAACAAAAGCATTTGCTGCAGTGAAAGATAAAGACAGATTCTGGATGAGAACTACGTATGATGATCAATTAAGAATGAAAAATGCTTCATTTAACGAACTGCAACGTTATGCAGGGCCCACTACTCAATTTGAGAAAAGAATCATACAAAATCATTGGAGAGATGTAGGAAGGAAAAAAAGGCAGATGGAACAAGAGTATTTTAATAGAACTGGTAAGAGAATTAGCGTAGATCCCGAAGGAGCTTTTATGAGCGATGAAGATATTTTAAGAGATTACTATATAAAAAAAGAGATACGAGAAAAAGGATAATTGGTTCTAATACACAAAATTATTTAAATTTCCCAACCTTATATATTTCATGGCATCTAATGAAGTAAGTAGAAGAAATTTCTTGAGAATATTTGGATTAGGTTTTGGAGCAGTTGCATCAGGAAGCGCTTTAGAAACTATAGCCGGACAGCCATATAGAAGAAATCAAAGATCTTATTCTCACCCTCAATTATATTGCAAAAGATTGAGAAATGGAAGAGTTGTATATTATCGCGTTTATACGCGTACTCATGCTCCTCATTATAGGGAAAGAGAAGGGGGTTGAAAGTCCAAAAGGCAGTGGGACAACTGGCGAAATAGGTGGGGGCTTACCTCGCTCTGGCTCTAAGCCTCTTTCAGGACTTACTCTACCTAAAGATGAAGATAATAATGAAGTGATTTTTCAAAGAACTCAATCTGGAAGGACCATAAGAGTTGTTCCTGGAACATGTATTAGATCTAACTGTCCAGATAGAACATGTCCACGACGATAGAAATAATAAATAATGTCCACATATAGATTAATTTAATGATGATATCTTTTTTAACCTTCAGCTTCTTATTTTAAAAAAACTTATATAGTATTTTTAATTGGAGTATGTATGAAAAAAGGTGTTTTAGCAGTATTTGTTATAATTGTAATGATAGTATTAGTTTCTTCGGCAGTTCTTTATAATGGTAAGTATATTTCTGATGAGGAATATAATCTGATAAAAAACGATATAACACAAAAAATAAGTGATTACCAATCTTTGAATACAGAAAATCAGATTAGCTTGTGGAAGGATTTTAGTGGATTAACAAATGAAGATAAAAAAAAGACATTAAAAGATGTGGCGAATGCTAAGGGAAATGATTTCATAGATACATTTTTAACAACTTCGGTAGGGAATAATATTCAACAACGATTAGAAATGGCAGGAATAAAAGGAAATGTCAGACTTAAAGAATTAAAAAGATTTTATAGTGATGAGTTAGAATTTGACGGTAATAAAATTAGTAATGGAAAAACGTTTGTTGATTTAGACAATACTCATATTGGCATCAATAGAATAGAATATGTTGAAGGAGGTAATGGAAAAGAAGGTTATTTTATAAGAGAATATGATTCACAATTAAAAGGAGATATAAGAAAAATTATTACTAAAACAGGAGAAATTAACAGAGATGGTTTTCTTGTTGACAATGAGGGGAAATATGTTGGAGGTGAATTAGAAAAAATTAACTTATTATATGGAAAAGGTGGAGAATTAGAAGTTGGAGCAGATTTTACTCTTACTACTAAAAACGGAGTTGTTATGAGAGAGTATTTTGGCCAACAGATTTTTTACGAGAAATTCTTTGGTGATAAAGAGATGATTTTTAAAATTGACAATGAGGGGTATTCTCTCGTTGATAATGCAAAAATTAGAGCATTAACAAGTGGGAATCATCCTGATTGGGAATTTCAAGCATATATTCATAACAATGGAAAAGGGTTAACGCGAATTGAACTTACTGGCACTATTAGCGAGAAAGTTGGAAATGCTTTTGAAAATTTGGGCACTATTGTTGCTACTTATTACAATCTGAAAAATGATCTACTTTTAGGCGATATTGGAAATATTGATATAGATAGATTAAGGGAAAGCTTAACTGAAAATCCTATAGAGCCTTCAGTTCCTAGTAGAGAGGTCTCTGATAAAATAGTAGGAAGATTTCAATATGATTATGGTGCTAAAAAAGCATTATTACTTGGAGAAGGATATATAACATTTGATGCACGAAAATATATGAATGAGATTATTGCTGAAGGAGATTATAAACACTTAATGAATGCTGGAAGGCATGTTGCTAGTTTTAGGAACGGAGATATAATCACAAAAAGGACAGTAAGAGGTCATTTGTATGTTCCTATTGATTTAATAACCACCATGGATAAACCAAATAAAGGATGGAAATTTGATGCTTATAGATATGGGGAATTTAGATTTTATGATCTTGATAAAAGAATTGTTAGAAAAAGGGGAGGGGTAATATCAAGAGGAAAAACCCCTTTAACAATGTTTTCTGTTGGAACTATAGAAGGAGATCCTGACTCAATAACTATGGATAATACTGCGGATGCGCAAACATTAAAGGCATTGGGCCGTGAATTTAGAGTGAATTTAATTAATAGGTTTATTGACCGAAAAGGGATTCCTTACTATCCTAATTATCCTGCTGATGCAGTCTCTCAAGAAATATCAAAAAGTGTAAATACTGAAATAAATGAGATGTATAGCAGGTTTAGACTTCCTGGAGAATCTTTAGCACAAGGAAGAGAGAGATTTTTGCAGGCGGTTAATTTTGGAGATGCTGCTTTACGTGCATATTCAGGATTAACAGGAAATCCTCCTCGACAAGAATTATTGGATTTATTTGAAGCTGGAAGAAACATTGAAGACCTTAGAAAAATCCCTTCATTTGTCGCAAGTAATCCTAGATTCAGAAGAATGCAGATAACCCCCTCTTACATAGATATTGACGGAAATAGGCTATACAGCGATAATATCCCTTATTCACAGATTGCTTCAGATTATCAAAGAAAATATGCCAATGTTAAGTTTGATAATAGGATTATTCTTAATGGAGAGTCCTATGTTTTAACTGATGATCAAATAAAGAGGTATGGGGGCAGTTATAGTTCTGTGGAAGAAACATATAGAAGGAATGGATATAACGATGCAAGAGTTACTCCCTATGTTATCGTTAATGGAGAGAGATCTCCAATGGGGAGAGTTATAAATTCAGCAGTTTTAAGAGAATTTATGAGAAATATGGAGGATGAAATAAGGTGGAAAAATCAATAAAACAAAATGCCAAAATGGTAAAGAAAAAAAGAAAATTTGGCAGAGAAAGTAAATTAAATGGCATTATAATAATTATAGGTTTACAGCTTATTCTTTTGATTAGTCAGCAAACTACTTCTCAATTTGATGAAAAAGACATTGCAACATGGACCCCTCAAAATATAAATAAAGTCCTTGAAATGAATCCTGCTGAAAGAAATGCTGTATTAAATGATATTGGAAAATCTGGCAGTGAATTAAACAATTTTTTAGATATACGAAACCAGGTAATTGAAAATATTGCAGTTGAATTGTCTCAAAAAACAACAAACAGAAGACTAAATGATTTTATTGTGAGGAGAAAAGTAGAGATAATCCTTCAAAAGATAGGCATAGGAGATAATGAATTATCAAAAGCTTCTGACTATATCGGCGTTTCTTTAGAAAATTTAAAAGGATTTGATAATGTAAATTTAAAATTTAAAGAGGGGAATGTTATAACAGATGGAAATATTGAATTAGATTTAGAAAAATTACCTATAGGAGTAACTGAAATAGAATATGTTCCAGCTAGCAATGGAGAGAAAAGTAAATTTATTTATAGGTTTAAAAGTGGTGGGGCAATAGAAACAAATAGCGGAAAGATAAATGAAGATTTAACTTATGAAAATGAAAATATTCCTGAAAGTTTAGAAGAAAAAGGAAGGATTCAATTAATTCCTGGAGAAGGAAGGATAATTATTGATGATAAAGGAAATTTTAGAATTGAGAGAGATGCTAAAGTGCAGGTTGGAGAAAGAGTTTTTGAAAAAAATGGTGATATTGGAGAATTCAAGATTGTAGAAGGTGGATATTTTAAAGGAAAAAATATTAAAATTACGACGAAAGAAGCTGAAATAAAAATTGGGGATAAAGAGACGGATATTGTGTTTAAAGGCGGAGACTATTCTAATTTAGGTCAATACGTGCAAATTTTTGATAGCGGTGAAATGGGATTTATTTCTCCTGAAATACCTAAGGATATAAAAATAATTACTATGAAAGGAGAGAACATTGAAGTTAAATTATTGAAAGAAGGGTTGGGAGATGATAAAGTTGCGGTAAATGGAAATGGAGAAAATTTATTGGTGAGGAATGGAGATAAAGTATTGTATAAGATTGGTGGAGATAAAATTTATAGAGACAGGATTCCTGCTAGT
Organism: Candidatus Pacearchaeota archaeon; assembly: GCA_018304055.1. Lineage (GTDB taxonomy): Archaea > Nanobdellota > Nanobdellia > Pacearchaeales > GW2011-AR1 > ARS1285. The sequence goes on along the minus strand of JAGVWY010000061.1, from coordinate 2,700 downwards.
GGAGAAGAGGTTAAAGCAGAAATAGTTAATCCACAGAAGCAGGGGCAGAGTGTGGAGACGACTGTAACAGAACAGGGTTCGGAAACAACTGCAACTGTAAATGATAAAAAAAGAGTTTGTATAGGGAGATTTTGTGAAGTTGGGAACTTGAAAAGAATGGCTACTGGTGAAGATCCATACCCAAAACCTGCTGGATATTCGCCTTGGTTTTATGAAAAAGTTGTAACAAATACTAAAATTTATACAACTCAGGAACAGGCAGGGATATTGACACAGAGTATAAAAGAGTTTGTTTCTCAAAATGGTAAAAAACCAAATGGACAAGAATTAAGCGAGCTTTTTTATAAATATGTTCAAGATTATGAAATTACAACGACTACGGTTTATGATGATCTTACAAAAGAACAAGTCGGAAAAGGTTTTGATAAACAAATTTCCTCTATGGGTTTAGACAAAGAAACTATTGCTTCGGCTCGTAAAGTCAAAGCAGAGGTATTTACCAATCTTATTAATGGAAAAGTTCCTGTTGGAACAATTATTACTATTACTTCTAGAGATGGTAAAGAAACATCTCATGGATTGGTTTCTATAATAATAAGTGAAAAAAATTATCAAGTAATTGTACCTTCTTCTCAAATCAGAAAATTGACAAAACAAAAAATTGTTGAAAATCCCTTGTTTTTAAGCGAAATCATTAAAAATGTAGATAATTAAATAACCCAACCCTCAATGGATTAATGAAGGAAATCATGCTCTTGAATGAAATCATGAATGATGATCAATACACCTACAGAAAACTCCAAGTAAGAAGGATCAATTATTCATAGTATATTAATTGTCCCTTTCCAAGATTCTTTATGAAGTTTATGTAACAGATAAAGAATTAATTTATCAGCTTCTGAATTTTTGGGATCTTTTGAAGTTAATCTCCAGGGACACTTTTTTTGATATTCTTCTATTTCTAAGGTTGATGGATTATATTTTTGATATTTTTCATATTCTTCTGGATCTTTTTTTATATCATTAATCATTCCCTTATAACGAGTATAAATATCATATAAAAACTCTCTATTCTCTATATCATATCTATCTTTTGATTGCCATAACCTTTCTAATCTTTTAATTTCTTCCTCTGTCATTTCTTCAAGTCTTTCTTTTCCCAAAACTCTCTTAAAATCCTCCAAAGTAGGAACATATTCTTTATTTTCTTTTTCTGTGACATATTCCTGCGAAGCTGGAGAAGTTGTATTTGTATAATTTTTTGCGACAGGTTTATAACATCCATCAGAAGCTATGCTTCCAAGAGTTAAACTTCCTGCTAAAAGAGAAAGTATTTAAACTTTTCTATTTGTTGTAACTGCTTGGTGGTTATGAAAATGAAGGAATGTTTAAATAGTAAATGTTACATATTTAGGTAACATATGTTATCTAAAATGGATATTGATATAAAACTGCCAAATAAAAAAGAGTCTATTGATAAATTTTATAATAATTGTGAGAAGAGAAAGAAGTTTATATCTGTTGATAAAGATAGTTATAAAAAACATCTAAAAAAGGCAAAGCATGACTTATATCGAGCTATAAAAGAATCTGAAGATGGAAATGCTTGGGATTGGACAGTAATTAAAGCTTATTATGCTATTCATCATGCTACAAATTCTTTGCTTATAAAAAAAATGGGAGTTTTTTGCAAAGACCATCTATGCTTAATAATTGCTTTAAAACATCATGAACTAATAAAGGATGAATTATTCAAAGAATTGACTTCTCTTCACGAATCAATTTCTGATGTCCTAGGACTTGACTTAACATTTCAATTAAGAAAGATAAGCCAATATGATGTTAATGAATGGGAAAATATAACTGAAAAAGAAGCTTTGCTTATTATTTCAATTGCCAAAAAAATTATTGTTTTTGTTGAAAATGCCTAAACTGATAAATAAATCTGAAAAGAAAATAATAACTGAAATTATGAAAAATCCTGGCTTAAATCTTAGAGAGATAATCAGCAGGACAAAACTTTCTCCTAATGTTGTGACAGAATATGTGAATTATTTTGTTAAAAAAGAAGTCATTATAGAGGACAGATTAATAAAAAATAAAAGAACTTATTTAAGAAGATTTTCTGTGAATTATAAATCTAATCTTGCTAAAAATTTGATTTCATTAATAAAAGAATCAGAGAAAGAGGAGTTTTTTTTAAAATATAAAAGTCTTGAGCAGGCTTTTAACCAAATAGTCGAGAATGTTAAAAAAATAGATTTTATCTTGGTTTATGGAAGTTATGCAAGATTTGCAGCTGATAAAGAAAGTGATATTGATATCTTGATAGTTGGAGACATAACAAACAAGGATGAAATTAGAGAGACTTTGGTAAGTTTAGAGATTGAACCGAGCATAAAGATTGAAAGGTTATCAGACTTTAAAAAAAGAATTGGAGACGACTTGCATAAGCAAATTATTAAAGAACACATATTATTATTTGATTCTGGAAACTTTATAAAAAGTATTCAGAAATAAAAGTTTTTGAAAAAAATGGTGATGGAGAAAGTTCATTTAATATAGTAGAAGGTGGATATTTTAAAGGAAAAAATATTAAAGTTACGACGAAAGAAGCTGAAATAAAAATAGGAAGCAAGGAAACTGATATTGTTTTTAAAAAGGGTGATTACTCTAATTTAGGTCAATACGTGCAAATTT
>JAGVWY010000054.1 GCA_018304055.1 Candidatus Pacearchaeota archaeon | reverse complement strand
ATAGTGTGGCCCGACCACGGATAGGTGTATGTCGTATGTTTTACAAAACAATAAAGATTAAATATGAAATAAACTTTATGGTTTAGAATTCTTATAGGTATACTATTCTTCTTCTCCCCAATTAATCGTTATAGTATTTTAGGTTCAATCGCAGAACAAGATAATATATCATTAATAAATTTGATTACTGCACCATTTATTATAGGCACAATTTTAGGTCTCCCACTTTACAGAATTAGAAAGAAGTTTATCTTATTTATTTTCATTGGATTAATGTTTTTAGTTTTATTAATAGTTCTTCCAACAATTATCTCTTCCAAAATTGAGATAAATAAATATATAGACAAAGGTTCAATAGAGTTAAAAGTTGAATGTATTACATGTAATAATCCAGTATATTTATGCTATCAGCTTTGTGACAATGAATACATCGGAAATTTAATTGGCGATAAAATAATACTTGGGCTTGGAAAAAAATCTTACTATGATAATGATACTATAGTTAATAAATGTAGTGGAGGAGAAAACTGTTATTCTTGTAATTGTGACATTAAAGAAGATGGTTATGGCATAGTAAATGATGTTTCTTCTACTAAATATAGGCCTATAGTTTATAGTTATAATGCCTCTACTAAAGAAGAGTGTGAAAAGTTATGTAATAGTATAAGAAATGGATCATGTAATTGTAAAATTGGTTAAGTTAAAGACAATTTAAATATATTAATTATTTGGAATACATTTATCCCTAAAATTTAAATACCTCAAAAACCTTTCATTTTCATGAAAATTAAAAAGAGAGTGTGTTTATCAATATTTATAATATTAGTATTTGTAATTTTTCTTTTATCATTTATGCTTATTAATGCTCAAGATCAAAATGCTCAAGTAGATAAAGCATATGCTTGTTTTGAAAACGAAGTAGGAAATGACTGCGGAAACACAAAAAGCACAAAACAAAATGCCTTTAATTTGCTGGCTGGTTCTCACAAATCGTCTATTCAGTCTTCCTGCATAAGTGCATTAAAACAAAAAATAAAAGAAAATGCTTGTTGGGGAGAAACAGATACTGGTTCATGTAATATAAAATCAACTGCCCTCGCAGTTCTTTCATTAAATCAAGTAGGAGAAAATGTTAATAATCACGTTAACTGGCTTTTGTCAAATAGAATATCTGAAAAAGAATTAACTTGGTATCTGGAAATAGATTCTAATAATCAGACTGAATGCAATATTAATGGGCAGAAAATAACCATAGATAATAACAAAAAAATTCTTGGTTCAGCTCCAACTGGTTTAGTTAAAGCTTATAATGATTATTGGTTTGAAATAAAAGATACTTCTAAAAACTATTCTGTATCATGCGATAGAGATTTTATATCAGCTTTACTATACCAAAAAAAAGGAAGCAGTTCATTTCACGTTTCTAGTGAAACAAAATCTGCTTACGAATTTGATACAATAACAGAAAGTGTCAATTCTCTGTGTTTTTCTACTTCAAATACCTGTGATTATGAAGGAAGCTTATGGGCTACTCTTGTAATGTCAAAGTTAGGAGAGGATATTTCTTCTTATCTGCCTTATTTAACAGCCATGTCTGAAAACACCGAAAATAAAAAGTATCTTCCTTCAGCATTTTTATATCTTTTAACACGTTCTGATGATTATTACAATGAATTAATTAGTCTCCAGAAAAGTAATGGTTACTGGGATGAAAGCAGAAATAAATTTTATGACACTGCACTCGCTCTTTACGCATTGCAGAGTGTTGATTCAAGTGAAATAGACCTTTCTAAGAGATATCTTCTTTCAAACCAAAAAGAATCTGGTTGCTGGCCATCTGATACTTCTTTCATATTACATGCGGCATGGCCAAAAAATCCAACAATTTCAGGAGGTAAAGGATCTTCTCTTTCAGCATGCGAAGATTTCGGATATTTTTGTGTTGGGTTAGGAGAATGTACATTGGAAAATAAATTAAATAATTTTTATTGCGCAAGTTCTGCTCAAGTATGTTGTTCAGAAGATTTTATTGAACTAACCTGTTCAGAAAAAGGAGGAGTTATCTGTGATTTTGAACAAACCTGTGAGGGACAAGCTGTTTCTTCAGCAGATGCTGGTTCATGTTGTATAGGAGATTGTGTAATTGTAGACACAGAACCAGAATGTGAAAAGCAAGGATACATATGTGAATCATCATGTTCTGATAATGAAGAAGAAAAATCAGGGTTATCAAGTTCTTGCGATTTTGGAACAATATGCTGTGGAAAAAAGCCAGTAGAAGAGAAAAGCAATTTCTGGATAATAATCTTATTAATCATTCTTATAATCCTGGTAATATTAGCAATAATTTTTAGAAATCAGTTGAGAATGTGGATTTTTAGAATGCGGGGCGGTTTTAAATCTAGGAATATGAAACCTCCTGCTCCACCGCTTCCTCCTAGGCAGCCAATAAGGCCGCCTATATTAGGAAGACCTCTGTTTTCAAAACCAGCTCCAGCTGCTCAAAGAAATACAGAAAGAGATAAAGAATTTGAAGAAACAATGAAAAAACTTAGAGAGATGTCAAAATAATTAAGTTTTTTCAAGCATTCGCTTTAAGAAGTAAAGCTTTATAAAATGAAAAAATTAAGAGAAATTAGTAAATAAAAGAGGTAATAATGAAAAAGAAAAAACAACATAATTTAAAGAGAAGTGGTAGAGAGAGTTTATCATTTCTTAATGTTATAGCAATTATTGTTGCTATAATTACAATGGTAGTATTAGTAATTGCAGTAACGAAATGAGAAATTTGAAGATGTTTCTTGCTTGAGAAAACACAAAAACATTGTTAACTAAAAGTTTATTAATCTTATATAATATCTTTATTAATGAAAAAAGAGCTGTTCATTATACTTTTATTAATTCCCTTATTATCAGCAATAGAAATAACTCTTACAAAAGAATCTCATCAACCACAAGAAACACTTCAGGCAACTTTTACAGGAAATTTTGTTTCATTAACAAAAGAAAACATTTTCATCTACAAAGATAATAAGGTTCATTCAGAGCCTGTTTTAAGTGATTTAACCAAACAAAATAGGACTTATTATCATTACGCACTATTACCAAATCAAGAAGGCAATTATTCTTTGAGAATTGAAAACGCAATGTATTTTGAGAGAGGAAAAATAAAAACAGAAACTATAGAAAAAAACTTTACTTTATTATACAAAAACACTTCTGACTTGTCTATAAATCCAGGATTTGTTATCCCAGAGAAAGATTTTTCCATAAAAGTGAAAAGCCTTTACAAAGATACAACAATAAATGCAAATTTTGAAGCAACAGGAGAAACAAAAACTATTTTTTTAATAGAAGGAGTTGAAGAAACTATTTCTTTTAACATTCCAGAAAATATTCCGCCCTCACTTTCAAAACTAACAATAAACAATTATGAAATTCCTGTTTTTCTTATCAAAAAATCAAATGAAACGCAAGAAGAAAAAATAGAATTTATACCATTTGAATTAACAGGAACTATAATTACCAATAGAGAATATTCTTTTAGCGTGATAATTAAAAACACTGGAAATATTAATCTTACAAATATAACACTTGAAAGTAAAGATGCAGTGATAAATCCAAAAAAAATACTTTTTTTAGAACCAGATTCAATAAAAATAATTAACATAACTATTAAAACAAATAAATCATTAGATAGTTTTGTTGAGGCAATAGTTTCTGATAGTATATTTGTTTTTCCTTTTTATTTCAATGTTACTACAAATGAAAGTGAAGTTAATTTTTCTGATGAAGATAAAAAAAATGGATTGAAACAATTAGGTTGTAAAGAAATAGGTAATATATGTCCTGAAAATTTTATCTGTAATGGAGAGACCATAGGAAGTCTAGAAGGTGGTTGTTGTCTTGCAGATTGTGTTGAGGAAAAAAGCTCAAGCTCAAAGACAATTGTTGGAATAATCCTTATTATCCTCATTCTTTTACTAGTGCTCTATTCAGCATACAAAATAAGGCAGAGAAGAAAATTGAAATCTGCCGAAGATATTTTAAAAGAAAAATCTGATAGATACTCCCAAAGGTTAAAAGGAGAAGAAGTGAGTGGAAGATTAGATAAGATTTGATTGTTACCACTTTTTTTGAATCCTAAACCTATTTAAATAAAACATCTTTTTAGATTTTTATTTTATGAAAGGGGGTGTAAAAAATGGATAAAGAGGCAAAAATAAATTTAATTATCGCTTTTTTGTTTGTAATTTCTATTACAGCAGGATTTATTCTTGCAGGAGGATCAAGTAAGGCATGTAGAGATGGAATTGATAATGATGGAGATGGATTAACAGATTGGCCTGCAGATCCTGGATGTGCAAACAAGAATGATAATACAGAAACTAGTTCATCTTTAGTATGTGATAACGGACAAGATGAAACAGATGACGCTGATAATTTAGCTGATTTTAGGATAACTAATGGGGATCCTGGTTGCACAAGTGCTACTGATAACAGCGAGATAGACGGACAATGTGACGACTTAAATGATAATGATGATGGTCATATTGACTTTGGAAGTCCAACACGCGATTCAGAATGTACAAGTTTTTCAGATAACGATGAGAGTCCTAGAGATTTCTGCGATTCAACAGATTTTGTGATTACAGTTCAAGGAACAACATCTGGTGAAGATGACAGCATTGCGTTTAATCTAACAGATTTTTGTTTGGATAGTATAAATCTAAGAGAATATGGATGTAGCAGCGTTACTAATGACTATGATCCTATTTCTCAGGATTTTGATTGTTCTATAAATAATTTTACGTCTTGCAGCAATGGAGCATGTGTTTAATTTTTGTTTTTTCAATTTTTTATTGTTACTTTTAAAATTATTGCAATTTCAAAATTAGTAATGTTTAAATATCAATTTCCCCTATAAAAAATATGAAAAAAAGAGGAAAGGTAAATACAAATAAAATAAATAATACTTTAATTATTATTGGTATTATTTCGTTGCTTATTATTTTTCTAGGTTATTCTTCTATAACCGGAAAAGGGGTTTTTAGTTTTAAGGGCAAAGGAGGACCGAGTTCACAATGTAATGACCATTTGGATAACGATGGCGATGGAAAATGCGATTTTTTATGGAATAAAGCTTATTGTACTGATGGCTCTATCCCAGGTGATTCTGATTGTATAAGTAAAGATGACAATGATGAAAGGGGGAGTTGTGTTCCTGTGTGCAATAATAATACTGATTGTGGAACAAACAGTTATACTGGAGATTCATATTGTGGCAATGATGGAAATGTTTACAGAGATTATATTTCTTACACTTGTGAAAATGCAGGAAAATGTACTTCTAATTGTAATCAACTAACTAGCAGTTTATTATGGGAAAATTGTAATGGAAATGGATGTAGTAATGGAGTATGTTTGAGCAATGGAACGTCTTCAAGCTGTACAGATGTAGATACTGATGGATTTGATAGCTGTTCTCCAGGAGAATCAGGAGATGATGGTAAAATAAAAGATTGTAATGATGGAGATCCTAACACATATCCCAATGCTTTAGAAATATGCGATAGTAAAGATAATGATTGCGATGGAAGTGTTGATGAGGGTTTAACTTGTACACCTGACAACAATACTACAAATGATAATTGTATTATACAAATAACTGATGATTCTGTAAATCAAATGAATCCTGCAATTTACGGAGATAAAATAGTCTGGGAGGATTATACTAATAGTTCAGACCCAAATATATTCCTATATGACTTATCAACGAAAACTAAAAAACAAATAACAATTAATCCTTCACGTCAAACTAAACCTGCAATTTACGGAGATAAAATAGTGTGGATAGATGAGCGAAATAAACAACCAGATATCTATATGTATGATTTATCCACTAATACCGAGAAACTTATAACAAATAATCCTTATTATCAATTAGATCCGGCAATTTATGATAATAAAATTGTCTGGGAGGACAAAAGAAATATATCTGATGATATTTTCATGTTCGATTTATCCACTAATACTGAAAGAAGAATAACTGACAATATATATAGTCAAGGAGATCCTGCAATATATGGAGATAAAATAGTCTGGGAAGATAGTCGCGGTGGATTAGAAACCGGTTATGACATCTACATGTTTGATTTATCTACTAATAATGAGATATTAATAATCAATGCTCCAATGACTCAAAAGCGAACTGATATTTATGGAGATAAAATTGTTTATGAAGACACAAGGAACGGGAATTTTGATATATATCTATACGATTTAGCAACTAATTCAGAGAAGAGAATTACTGATAATCCTTATGGACAATGGGCAGCAAAAATATATGGAGATAAAATTGTTTATAATGACATTAGAAATAGTAATAATGATATATACATGTTTGATTTATCTACTAACACAGAGAAAAGAGTTACAGATAGCCAAATTAATGAAGTAGAACCTGATATTTATGAGAATAGGATTGTATTCCGTAGTTGGAGAAACCGCCATGGTGAAATTTTCATTTACGACATGTCTATTCCAGGATGTGCCTTATAAAACAATTAACAATAAATTTCCCTCATCAACTCATTCACAAACCAAAAATCCCCATCATTAATAACAACATCAAAATTCTTTCTGTAAGCATCAATATTATCATTATAATCATCATTTAAAAATCCTATTGTAAGAAGATTTTCATAAGGAAATCCTTCTACCATTCCTAAATCTCCAACACTATCTCCGAATAAAATAACATTCTTTCTATTAACTTAATCTCGACACATCAGTCGAGATTAAGAGTCCGTAGTAAATAGTTTGTCGTTGGTAGTTCATTAAAGCTCTCGCTAATTCTGTTCACCAAACC
>JAGVWY010000035.1 GCA_018304055.1 Candidatus Pacearchaeota archaeon | reverse complement strand
ATTGATTCTAAACCATTCGAATTTCCAGGAATGGCTCCAGTGGAATTTTATGGTGATGCTCAAACAGAACCAAATTATGCAGCTATCGCCCAGCATTATAGTTTAGAATACAAGGGAGGAGGAGAAAGAATTTCTGTTTTAAGGAATTTAGAGGATGTTATTCACGGTGCAAATGAATTAATGCTTGCAGGAACCACTTCAGTTGATGTTGCTGCTGAAAAAAAAGGTAAAATCAGTTCTATTCCCCATCTTGCATTAATTGGAGCAATAAATACAGAGGATCATCATTTAATTGTAGGATTACGAGGAAGAAGATATGGAAAAGAATTAACTCCTGAAAGAGTAAAAGATATGGCTGATAATTGTTATGCACTTGCTCCTGGAGGTGGATTAACTTTTCGCTTTAACGAGAATCCTTTAGATTACACATTAGAACATGAAGCAATGGAAGAGCTTGGAATAAAAAAAGAAGAAATTAGAGATCATAGACCTCTTGGAATCTTTAAAGCAAAAAAAATTGGACCACTAGGTTATAAAATTGTTGAGTTTGCTGAAACAACTTTATCTTCTGAAGAAATTATTGATAGGCATAGAGAAGCTTATCGAAAATATCTTGATTTATGCGGCCAAGAAATTCCAGAAAAAGAAGCATGTAAGCAAGTAGCTGAAGAATTTGGCTGTGGGGATTGTTGGGAACATAGTAGTTTATTAAGAGTATATTCAAATACTTCTGATATTGATTTTTTCATTTCCACAATATCATCAGTAGATTCCATTGATGAAAAAAACTACATACATCATCAAAAATGTGGTATTGGGGTTGGAGCTTTATTGTTAGTTGCTGATCATTTCGCTCTTCTTGGATAAAAATGGATCGAATTAAAGCATATTCTATTTTTACTGATATGATTGATGTTGTACAAACAGAAATCTCATCATTTGTTCAAAATCAGAGTGTCTCTTATGAAACAAAAGAAGATAAAACAATTGTAACAAGTTTAGACACACATTTAGATGGCGTTCTTTCAGAAAAAGCGCGTAATGAGGGTTTTGAAAGTGTGTCAGAAGAAGGAGAAGCTGAATTAGAAATTGTAAAAAAAGGCAATTATATAACTATAGATCCTATTGATGGAACACTTGCATTTCTCGAGCATTTTAAACTAGGTAATTATAAAAATTCAAGATTAGGAGAATCTTATGATTATTCACTGCTTTTAGGAATTGTTGAAAATGGAAAACCCAGGTTTGGCTGTTGTTATAATTATATTACCGAAGAAAAAATATTTTTAGATTCACAAGGAGATATTCATAGAGAATGTTTGGGTAGAAAACCATTTTGTCCAATATACGCACGATATGCTGATGTACGAGCAAATGATACTTTAAATCAAAAATTAGCAGAAGATATAACAATTCCAAATTATTCTTATAGGTCATTTGGTTTAGCTTCTGTAAATGCCCAGTTAAATGAACATGATTCTTTTATTTTAGCTCATTTTTCTCAACAAAATGGATTGTGGGATATTCTCCCAGCAGCAGTTTTAGCTCAATTTTCAGGAGCAAAAATGCTAAATGGATATGGAAATGAAATAGTTTATAATGATTACTTACTAGTTCCTAGAGGCGTTGTTTTGTGTAAAGGAAAAAAATTCTCATGGGTTGAGAAAGCATTAAAACCATCATAGCAATCTATTTTAATTCTTAAATCAATAATTCTTCATGGAAATTTATAATTACGAAGAAATTTTAGAATTTCTTAAAAAAATAATCAAAGAAGCTGGAAAAATTTTAATTGAGAATTATGATAATCCTCGAGGAATTAGAAAAAAAGATGACAACACTTTAGTTTCTGATGCAGATAAAAAAGTTTCTGATTTTTTATTTAATAGCTTAAAAGAAAAATATCCTGATTTTGGAATATTAGATGAGGAAAGAAGTGAAGATGAGCGATTTAAGGAATTCTGCTTTATAATTGATCCTCTTGATGGAACAAAAGAATATTTGAAAAAAATAGATGAGTTTAGCATTTTAATTGGACTTATAAAAAATTTTAAGCCTGTTTTAAGTATTGCTTATAAACCTACATCAGGCGAGTTAGCATATGCAATAAAAGGAAATGGCGCTTTCTTAGAAAAAAATAATAAAAAAATAAAGCTAAAAGTAATTGCTAAAAAAGAAATCATTGCTTTTATTAGTAGGACAAGAAAAGATGAAAACTTAGATAATTTATTAGGAAGATTAAATGCAAAAAAAATACAATTGGGAAGCATGTACAAAATAATTGAAATTGCAAAAAACACAGGAAATGTTGTAGTTTATCCTATTTCCTTAAAGGTTCATATTTGGGATATTTGCGCACCTCAAATTATATTAGAAGAAGCAGGAGGGATAATAACAGACCTAATTGGTGGAAAAATTGATTATAGTAAAAATATAGTTAATGGAATTATTGCAACATCTTCTTTAGAAACTCACAAAAAAATACTAGATTTATTAGATGATAATATAAAACCAATTCTTATTTTTTGTGGATTAATGGGTAGTGGAAAAACAACTTTATCTGAATATTTTCTGGAAAAATTAGAGGATTATGAAAGATTTAACACAGATGATGTTAGAAGAATAATGGGATTAAAAACTTTTGACAGAAAAGATACTCCTAAAGTAAATGAGTTTATGTATTCTCATGCACGACAATTGCTAAAAGAAAGAAAAGGAGTAATGTTTGATTCTGCTTACAAATTAAAAAAAGCACGAGAAAAAATTTATGAAATAGGAAAAGAATTAAATGTTCCAGTTCTTGTTGTAGAATGTTATTGTAAACCTGAAACAGCAGTTAAAAGGATTTCTTCCAGAGGTAAAACTGATTCATTGCATAATCCTACAAATGACCCCAAGGTATATGAGGAGTATGCAAAAATATGGGAATCTCCCGAGATAGATATTAAAGATGATAATATTTCATTAATTAAAATAAATACTGATAATAATGTTCTAGAGATAATTAAACTATCTAAAGAATTAAAAGAAATTGTAGATTTTATAGAAAAAAATTTAGAACAATTTAAATTAGACTAATTAAACTCTTGCCTTTCAATTTCTTGTTCAATACTTTTTTCTATTTGCATCATTTGTTTATTGAAAATATCAAACCCTTTTTTTTCTATTGTACTATTGATATGCTTGAGTCTATTTTGTTGAATCATCTCTAATAATTCCTTTAAATCCACATGAAGATCAATCTCCATCCATTTTCTTAAATCAATCTCAAATGGAACAACCACTCCACCTCTATCAGCTATTTTATTAATAACCTCTAACCAAAATTTGTTTAAATATTCTTTATCTTTTCCAAGCTCTTCTAAAGTGTTTCTGAATATCCTAACACTTTTATCTCCAGATACTAACGCCAATCCAACAGATTCTCCATGCGATTCCTCATTTGCAATAGATTTGCTAACTTTTTCTAATCCATGATTTCCAGTTATTATCTTCATGTCATCATTATAATATTTGCCTTTTTTTACTATAGTGAGGAAAATCCCATACTTATTTTTGTCTGCTAAATCAAAAAAAACATCGTTATCAAAAATATTATCTCCGTTAGTGATCATAAAATCTCCATCCATTTCATGTTTAGCTAACCATAATGTAATTAAATTATTTGAAAAATCATAAAAAGGATTATGAAGAATCTTTATTTTCATGCCTTCTTGTTGGTATTTTCGTATTTTTGCCTCTATCTGGTCTGCATAATGCCCTGCGACTACTACAACTTCATTAATGACCCCAGATTCTTGTATATTTTCTAATTGCGTTTCTAAAACTGTTTTGCCATTTCCCAAATCTATTAAAGGTTTTGGCGTATTATTAGTTAAAAATCCTAATCTAGAGCCTTTTCCTGAAGCAAGTATAATTATTTTCATTTTTCGAAATTTCCTCTGGAAATCTTCATACTCGTAAGAGTTGAAGAGACAAAAATTTTTAATTTCTGTATGAGGAATTGAAAAATTTTATTTTTCATTTTTTAAGTATCCATCCTTTTTATATAAAAACAAAGAATTTATCTTATTTAAACATATTTGCAATTAATCATAATTTTGGAATCCACTCTTTTTTTCCAGCATCCCACTTCATTTTTTTCTGTTTCTGGAAAAAACAATAGTAATCAAATCCAAGCTCTCCAATTAATAAAAGATATTCAATGAAAGCAATAAGATAAATAAATAATAATGGCTGATTAATCAAAAGAAATAAAGGAGCAATCCAAAGAGCATTTGCTTGATCATATTTAGTGACAATAGATTTAATTCCTGTAATTTTTTGTGATTCTTCAGTTTCTGTGATTTTATTTCCATATTTTATTTGAAATTTTCTTCTAGCAAATTCCCTGCTCATATAACCTATAATACAAAAAAATGCAATGTAGTAATATCCAGTAATATAACCGAGAGACAAATATAAAGCAGGTAGAAATATTAACCAATCTAAAATAATATCAGTAAATCCACCATAAGTTGATTTTATTCCAGAGCCTCTTGTAATCTTCCCATCCATAGTATCTCCAATATTTTTTAATGTGATAAGTATGGCAGCTATCACTAAGGAAAGGTATGTTTGATAATAAGCCATTATTGCAATTCCTGACATTCCTACAACAAAACTAATAAGAGTTACCATATCTCCAGTTAATCCAAGATTATAAGCATATTGAGCAAGCCGCGCAGTATATGGATCAAGAAGCTTAGAAAGAAAAACAGGATTATCTTTGTAATAACTTTTTTCTATATCAAAAATTTTATGTGTTTTTTTTGAAATTTTTGAGACGGGAATTTTACGACTATTCTGTAAGAATGGTGGTTTAAATGAAATTCCTGTATCAAAAATAGGTCTTTTTCCAAGAGATTCACTTTTCTCTTCTTTTTTATCTTTTGTTTTAGTTTTCACTTTACCAGTTTTTTCCATGTACTAAATAAAAATGAAGAGCTTAAAAAGATTATTAAAGTGCTCACAAACTGTTCTTTATCTCAACAATCTATTTAAATGACTATTAAATTTTCATACTATGAAAATCTGTCATGTAAATATGTTTTATCTTCCTACTTTTGGTGGAGTAGAACAAGTTATGAATGAACTTGCACAGCGGCAAGTTAAAGATGGCCATGAAGTTCATGTTTATTGTTGTGATAGTGATAAAAATATAAGAATAAAGAAAAAAGAAGAAATAATAGAAGGAGTTCATGTTCATAGGTTGCCTTATATATTTAGATTATCAATGAGTACTTTTATCTGGCCTTCTCTTTTATGGCAATTTAAAAATAATTTTGATGTTGCTCACACTCATGTTTCAGGACATTTGTACATCTTAATAATTGGTTTTTTATCTAGGCTTTATGGTTTTAAACATATCCATACAACTCATTGTCCTTGGACAGATCTTTCTTTCAGACCAAGAATTCTTAAGCCATTTTTATTATTAAATGATCTAATTTTTAATAGGCTTGCTTATAAAATTATAGATAAAGTAGTAGCAATAACTCCTTGGGAATTAACTATTTTAAATAAATATTCTAAGAACAAAAATAAAATAATCGTTATAAACAATGGAACTGATAACATATTTTTTCGCAGAATAAAAAATAACCAGTTTAGAAAAAAATACAGAATTAAAGAGAAATATCTTATTTTATTTTTCGGAAGATTAAACCCAACAAAAGGCCCTGAAATGTTGGCAAAAGCTGCTATAAATATAACAAAAAAAAGAAAAGACATTGCCTTTGTCTGGGTAGGCCCTGATGAAGGAAAAGCAGAAGAAGTTAAACAACTGATCAAGGATTTTAAAAATATGCACTATCTTGGTCCTTTAAAAGGAAAAGAAAAGGTAGCTGAAATGTATCAAGCTTCAGACATTTATGTTCTTCCGAGTTATAGGGAAGGTCTTCCTTTAACATTGTTCGAGGCCATGGCCTCTGGTTTGCCTATAGTTGCTTCGCCAGTCAATGGCGTTCCATTTGCAATACATGAACCTGAAAATGGATTTTTCACAAATTATGGAGATATAAAAGCTATTGAAGAAAAAATTCTTTTACTTATCGATAACCCTGAATTAAGAAAAAAAATGTCGGAAAATAATATGAAAAAATCTAAAGCATATGACTGGAATGATATTTATAAGAGATATATGGATGAATACGAAAATTTATTAACGGAAAATGCCTAATAATCTAAATAAAGATAAATTTAAAAATCATATTTACTATCTTATACAATCCAAAAAACGAGGAAAAATGAAAATAACTTTAATATCAACCTCTACATTTCCTAATGACCAGGGATTAAGGACTTTATCAGCTTGTTTAGAAAGAGAAGGTCATGAAGTATTAATGATTTTCTTGCCTTTAGTAGAAGACTATACCAGAAAATATACTGAAAAAGAATTAAAACAGGTTGAGGAAAAAACAAAAGGAAGTCAATTAATAGGAATTGGTTCTATGGAAAGTACAACCGGAAGAGCTAAACAATTAATTGATTTATTTCAGAAAAAAGGAATTCCTGTTGTTTGGGGAGGTCCTCATGCTACTTTTTTTCCAGAAAAATGCTTTAAGATTGGCGATATAATTGCTGTGGGAGAAGCAGAAGAAGCTATAGTCGAGATTGCTAATAAAATAGAGAGAGGAGAACCTATTAATAATATATTAAATTTCTGGATTAGAATTAACGGTAAAGAGTATAAAAATCCTGTGAGATCCCCTCCAAATAATTTAGATGTTTTAGCTCCTCCTGATTTTGATATTGAAGACCAATGGATTCTTGAAAGAGGAAAGTTAATTCCATTTGAAGAAAGGCATCTAGCAGGAATGTTATTTTTCCAGACAGAAAGAGGATGCCCACAAGCATGCTCCTATTGCACAAATAATATTCTTAGAGCATTATATGCTGGTAAGGCTGATTTACTAAGAACTCATAGCGTTGATTATGTCATTAATTTTTTCAAAACAATTAAAAAGAAATTTCCTTCTATTAAAGTTATAGACATACGAGATGAAACTATTACTGTAAGAAAACTTGAATGGCTAAGAGAATTCTCTGAAAAGTATAAAAAAGAAATAGGATTAAGAATGAAATGCCTCGCTGAACCTGCAACTATGGCTTTTGGAGAGGTGAGTGACGAAAAAATACGATTATTAGTTGAAGCTGGTTTAACAGATATAATTATAGGAATTCAAAGTGGTAGTGATAGATTAAATAAAGAAGTATATAACAGATTTATTAAAGCAGAGCATGTTTTAAAATGCGCTCAAATTTTAAACAAGTATAAAGATAAATTAACAGTTATGTATGATGTAATAGCTAATAATCCTTATGAGACTAATGAGGATATTTTAGAAACAATTAAATTATTAAGAAAAATTCCCAAGCCATATTTTTTAAGTGTTAATAATTTAATATTTTTTGAAGGCACCCCTTTATACAAAAAAGCGTTAGATGATGGATACATAAAAACATACAACGATACTGCAGGAAATTTAAATTACTGGGATAGGTGGAAGCACATAAAACTTAAGAAAAAGAATCCTTATCTTAATCTAGTTCTCAATATGATGAGAGGTTCTTGCACTAACAGAAGATATGGCTTACTTCCTGCTTGGTTTGTAGATTATTTAACGAGTCCAAGAGTAGTGAAATACAATGTAGATAACGAAAAACCTACTTATGCAGCAGGAGAATTAGTTGAAGTGATGGATGATACACGGGAAAAGATAATTAAACCAATTTATCGAGCAATGCCTATTTCAGTAAAAGTGTTTTATGATAGAGTTAGATATAGAATGTAAATAGTTTTAAATGTCCGAATTCCACATGTTTATAACACATCAAAAATGTTTTCCAATTGAACATTTTTGGGGTGCTCAAAAAACTTAAAGTTTTTTGACATGTGGTAGATGATAGCATATGGAATTCGGAGCACACAGAAAATTTTTATATTTTCTGTGCCCCAAAATTGCAAAGCAATTTTGATGTGCTCAAAAACCATAGTAACTAAACATGCCATAGGTTTCTGACCTATGGTTTTTGACAAATAGAAAGATTTATATAATTCTAGCTATTTTATATGTGTATGAATATTAGTAAGAAAGATTTAATTAGAATAAATAAAGGTTTTGGAGGAAATTTAAGAAGCGACTCGGGTATTGATTATGCTCTCGATGTCCAAAAAAATAATAAATTAGGAGACTATAAAAAGTTAGCATACTTATTAAGAGCGATACTTGTTGAGCATCCTTTTTCAGATGGAAACAAAAGAACTGCAATGTTTTTATGTTTAAATTTTGCAGAAGAAAATAAAAAACAAGTAGACCGAGATTTATTATTAGAACAAATAGTATCAATAGCAAAAAATAATATAAATGAAATAAGAAATATTGAGTGGAGGATAAAAAATTGCATTAGGTAATATGGAAGAAAAAAATATTAAAAAAATATTAAAAAAATATAAAGAGCTTTTTCTTGCTTTAGAAAATTATGATAAAACAGGAGAATTACCATATCAAAGAAAAAGGATAGATATAACTCTATCTGCAAAAACAATAAATAAATTAAAAGATATTAAAGAAAAGACTGGAAAAAGTATTTCAGAGATTATTGAAGAAAAAATTGAAAAATGAGTATAGATTCACTTTTTTATAAAAACTTACTTTTTATTAAACTATACCCTTTTGTTTTAGTTGTTCTACTAAATCTGTAAATCCTATATATAAAATTGAGGGAATACCAACTGCCAATGCTCCTTTAACATTCGCAAGTTTATCATCAATAAATAATGCCTCTTGTGAAGTTATTTTCTCTTTTTCTAACATAGCTAAATATATTTCTCTTTGCGGTTTCATTAACCCTAAACCAGTAGAGGTATATACCTTGTGAAAATTATCATACAGACCATTTCGTTCATTATGCTCTGCAATTTCTGTTTCTGTATTTGTTAAACCAATAACGCGATAATTTTTTCTAAATTGAAAAATAAGTGATTGAACTTGTGGAAATATTTGATTGTGATAACTATATGCATAAAGATGATTTTTTAACAAACGATTATGGTCAACATAATTAGGTAAACTAGAAGCTACAATAGAGTAACCTTCTAAAAGAGACAAAATTCCTTTTATTATATCCTCTTGTAATGGATTTAATAATTCAACTAATTTTTCAAGAGATATTCCTGCACTATGAGCTACAGCTTTATTAATTGCATCAGTTTTATCAGGAACTAATACACCGCCTATATCAAAGATAACTGTGTTTGTCATGAGGAAAAAGATAATAGTAGGTATTTATTATTTTAGATGCTAAATCTAAATAAATCTTTAAAAACCATAAAGTCTTTGCGTTTTTGTTTAGACTTTATCGGTGACCAAAAATGCGAACTTGGTAAGCATTTTTGGCATAACAGAAGATATAGATTGAAATGAAAAAAGAAATAGAACTTATAATTAGTCAAAGTAAAGAAGCTATTGAAAATGTTTCTTTTCTTTCTGAATTAATTGAGCAATCAGTCCTTGAGATAATAAAATCACTTAAGAAAGGCAATAAAATTCTTATTTGTGGTAATGGTGGAAGCGCTGCAGAATCACAACATTTTGCAGCAGAACTTGTAGGAAGATTTGAAAAAGAAAGACTTGCTATTCCATGTATAGCACTAACTACAGATACATCTAATCTTACTTCTATTAGCAATGACAGTTCCTTTGATTATGTATTTTCTCGGCAGATTGAAGCATTAGGGAATGAAGGAGATATACTCATAGTATTAACAACATCAGATTATGATGAAGATGGCCATTCTCTAAATTTAAAAAATGCAATTATAAAAGCAAAAGAAAAAAATATGAAAACAATATTACTTGGATCAATCAAAAGCGAGAAAATTGGGGCATTAGTAAACATTGCTATAAAAGTAAATCATAGGAACACAGCACGAATACAAGAGTGTCATCTTTTAATTTTGCATATTCTTGCAAAATTAATAGAAGATAGTTTTTCAGAAAATAATTAATTTATACCAATAAAATTTATTAATGAAGATTCTTTTTTGATAAAATGATATCGATAGTAATAACAACCTTTAATGAACCACAAACAATAGGAAAAGCTATTGAGAGCATTGTTAAACAGAAAATTAAAGAGAGTTATGAGCTTTTAGTTGTCTGTCCTGATAAACCAACAATAAAAGTGATTGAAAGTTATGCTAAAAAATATCCTCAAGTTAAACATGTGATGGATGATGGAAAAGGAAAAAGCTATGCTATAAACTTATTATTAAAAGAATTGATAGGAAGAATTATTATTCTCACTGATGGAGATGTTTATGTTTCAGAAAATTCAATTAACCATATTATTGAAGTTTTTAAAGATGAAAAAGTTGGTTGTGTTTCAGGAAGACCAGTCTCTATTGAAGATAAAAATACAATGTTAGGTTATTGGAGTCACCTTCTTTGTGATTCTGCTCACTATCTTCGGCTGGAAAGAAACAAGAAAAATGATTTTTTAGAATGTTCTGGTTATTTTTGGGCTTTTAGAAATAATATTATAGAAAGTTTTCCATTAGATGTTGCAGAAGACAGTGTTATTCCCTGCATGTTCTGGAAGAAAAGATATAAAATAAAATATTCTCCTAATTCAATAGTTTATGTTAGCTATCCTAAAAATTTTCAGGATTTTATCAAACAGAAAAAAAGAACCATAAAAAGTCATGAAAAAATCCACAAATATATAGAAAAAAGGCCAAAAATGAAAACTTTTTCTAGTGAGTCTTTAGGAATATGGTATGTTTTGTTATATCCCTCAACTATTAAAGAATTTTTTTATACATTGATAGTAATTCCTGTTAGAGCATATTTATGGTTTATTGCTTATAAAGAATATATTTTAAAAAAAGAATATAATGATGCATGGGAAAGAGTGGAGAGTACGAAGTAATCATTTTTCTAGATAATCTACAACAACTTCTGCAGCATATTTTATGCCGTCTAATGTTCCATATTTCTGTGCAAGTCTTTCATTAACTTGCCCTATATTGTGAGATAATTCTAAAGATTTTTCCAATGCAGAACGAGGATTATCTCTTATAACAACCCCCAATCCTAGTTTTATAATTCCTCTTTCATTAAAAAACATTTCAGGGTCATCATTTTTTTGGTAAGGCGGGGTAATGAACCCTTTTTTTAACAAATGTGAAAGCCAAACACAACTCCAACCTGCTCTTGCATATTGTGCAAGAATATTAGGATTATTCATTTGGCTCGGACTTAAAACTATTATCTTGTTTCTAATTTTCTCAGGTAACCCTTTAATCGAGAATTCTGGAGCATAAATTTGCATTCCTAATTCTTGAACAGCGTCATAAATTCCGCTTTCTCTTATTCCGTCAATGCCTGTCATTAATAAATAGATTCCCTTTTCTGGAAGATTCGTTGTGTCTGGCTTTGGAAGATGGACAAACGGAGGAGTTAATTTTTCAACGTCTCTTAATTGTCTATTATCATCATAAGAAAAAACTCCAGGGTCATTAGAAAAAACTATTTTTTGTTCTTCCATTAATCTTCTTGCAATTGGAAATACGCTTCTAATTGTTTTTTTGTTAATTGAAATTTCAGGATTATTAATTGCTCGTTCTAATAGTTCATCAAAAGGCCCTGCTCCTCCTGCTGTATAAAATTGATTAGGCAATCCAGTTTGAATTCTATTATTTAATCCTAGTTGGAAAGCGCAATCTCTTAAATCCATATCAATTATTTGAAAGTCAATTGTTTCAAGTTTAGTTTTTGTTTCTAAATGCTTTCTAATACCATTCTCAATAGTTCTATATTTTTTTGAAAATATTCTTAAATTATCAACATAATCTTTCCGGTTAAACATTAATTGTGATAATAGATTTCCTTGAATTCTATCAAATAAAATTTCATCAGGGTGGAGAGCAATAAAATTAGAACCATAATGCGAAGTGATTTCTTCTTTTAAAATTTTTTCCTGTCTTCCAGGATAAACCAGAGGAACAACAATCGGCAGTCGGGATTTTCCACGACGCTCTCTAATGGTATTAACTTCAATTGCCCATTCCACACATCTACAATAAGGGCCATTTCCATAAGCAAACGTCGTATTTATGTACTGCATATACCAATTGTTTGTTTTTCACAAAACCTCTCTCCAATAATCCAACATATCTTTCAAAGTTTTTTCTAACTGAATTTCTTGTTCCCATCCAGTTTCTTTTTTGAATTTAGAAGAATCCCCATAAATAATAGGCTCATCTGTTGTTCGAATTAAAGAGGGATCTTGCCATATTTCAAATTTAAAATTAACTAAATTTCTTAAAATATTTACTATTTCATTTATTTCATAAACTTTTTCACCACTAACGTTATAAGTTTCTCCTATAGTTGCTTTATCTAAAGCAAGATCAAATGCTCTGGTTAAATCTCTAACATCTGTAATAGCTCTTTTGGTTTTTAAATTTCCAACTCTTAATTTTTTTCCTTTATTAATTCCTTTTTCAATTTCAATTAATCTTTTAGTAAAATCAGAGCAAACATCACTAACTTTTCTGGGTCCTGTTGTATTAAAGATTCTTATAGTTATTGATGGTATTTCAAAATTCTGAAAATATTGATTAGCAAGAAGTTCTTGAGCAACTTTACTAACTCCGTATGGATGCAATGGCTTTAATATCCTGTCTTCATGAATAGGAACTTCTTCCTCGCTGACATAACCATACTCCCCACTACTTCCTGCATTTAGTATCTTACATTTTTTATTAAAATGTTTTACAGCTTCAAAAATATTTATTGTTCCGATAACATTAGACTCTAGGGTATACCAAGGATTTTCCCATGAGACTGTTGGATAACTTTGAGCAGCTAAATGAAAAATCTTATCAGGCATAAACTCTCTCATAAAAGAAAAAACTTTTTCTCTATCTCTAATATCACATTCATTAATTATTGCCTTTTTGCTTATTCCATTAATATCTGTAGTTGGATTATAATGAGTAGCTAATATCCTGTAATTTTTTTCTATAAGATAGTTCACTAAATGAACTCCTATAAATCCTCCTGCTCCTGTTACCCATGCTTTCATGCTTCATCAATCTCCCATACTTTTAGTCCATCAAAATCAAAGCTAAAATCTATTGATTTTGCTCCTCTTTCTGCCAAAACTTCTTTTATTTTATGCTCTTTATCAGGCTCGCAATATATTAAAAGATGTCCTCCGCCTCCTGCTCCCATTAATCTAACACCAATTGCTCCGTGAGAAAGTGCTTCTTCAATTAATGCATCTATGTATGTATTTGAAGTTAAAGGATTAAATTTTTTCTTTTTCTCCCAGCTTTCCTTAATTAATTCACCAAATCTTTTGAGATTCCCTCTTCTTAAATTAAATTCCATCTCAATAGCAGTATCTTTTATATCATGTAGTATTTTTATTTTTTCTGACTCATCTACATTATTTTCTTCATGAATTTCTCCAGAAGATTTAATTCTTCTTCCAGAATGAACAACCAGTAAGTTTTTTTCAAGTTCTAAAATGTAGTCTTTTCCTGTATCTATAGGATTTACTCTTACATTATTATCTCCATTAAATTCATACAGATTTATTCCTCCGAATACTGCAGCATACTGATCTTGTCTTCCGCATTTATTATTTAATCTTTTTTGTTCTATTCTATAAGCAGTTTCTGCTATTTCATGTTTTGTTAGTCTATTTTTTTTCCTTAAATGATTTAAAACTCCGATTATAGATACGCATAAACTAGCTGATGCTCCTAATCCAGAATGAGGGGGAACATCACTTCTAACGTATAATTCAAATCCTTGTCCTGGCCGCATTTCAAGAATAACTGCTTTAATAATATCTAAAGGATGCTTTTCTGAAAATTCTATTTTATCTATATCCTCAAAATATTGCTCATAAGTTTCAAATCCTCCATGAATATTTATAATATCTGATTTAATAGTTATTTTTTTGTCATCTCTTAATTTAAGTGTAGAATAAACATATCTATTTATTGTTGCATTAACACACATTCCTTTGTGAATGCTATCATAAGGAGCGATGTCAGTTCCTCCACCTCCAAATGTTATTCTTACCGGAGCCCTGCTTCTTATAATTTTCTGCCTACTAAGTACACTTGATAAAATTAATCCTTCTCTTAAATCTTTTTTAAATTCTCTCCAATCATGTTCATCTGCAATATCAAGCATATAGCCATTATGCAAAAAGCCTTTTATTTTATGAAGTATTTTGGGAAAAATTTCCTGCTCTAAAGAAATTTTGGTGTTTTCAGGTATATGCTCTAAAATTTCCTTTTCCATAATATAAACACCTCCATTAACTAAAGGACGATGAGTAACTCTTAAATGATATTCATGTTCAGGAGTGTCTCTTTTGTATAATTTTATTTTATCATTATTAATTTCAATTAATTCCTGGGTTTTAGCATGACTTGCATCACTAATAACAATACTAAAAGGATAATCATGAGATTCATGAAACTCAATTAATTTTTTAAAATCCACATCTAGATAAGTATCTCCATTAGCTACAATAAAAGTGTCTTTTATTAAATGCTGTGCATTTTTTATTGCCCCAGCTGTGCCAAGCAAGCCGTTTTTTTCATAAGAATAACTTATATTTGTTCCAAATCTTTTTCCATCTCCAAAATATTCCTCAACTACATGTCCTAAATGACCAACACATAAAATAAAGTCCTTTATTCCGTATTTTTTTAAACTTTGTATTTTATATTCCAGAAAAGGTCTGCCTTCTATCTCAACCATTGGCTTAGGAACTGTTTCAGTTATAGGCCTTAATCTAGTACCCAATCCTCCAACTAAAATAACTGCCTGGTATTCTTTTTCCATGATATTTAAAAGTTTGATTATTATTAATAAACATTTATGTAATAATGTAATGAATAACTCATGGTTTAGGTCCTCGGTTAATCAATCTGAAAGTTCCACTTAAAATACTTCTAAAAAAATCTACATCCTATCATAATAAACTTTGTATATTCGTCATCTTATTTCAATACGAAATAACTTTTATCTCTTTTATCCTTGAAAAATGTTTTACATTATTTGTAATTATTTTATTACAATTATTTTTTATCATTATTGATGCAATAAAACAATCATTCTGATTTATAGCTTCTCCTTTTTTAGTTAATGAAGATAATAGTTTGGCGCTAATCTCACCACATTTTTTATCAAAAGAAAATTTTATTATAGAGTTTAAAAATTCCTTCGCTATATATTCTTGCTTTTCACTTACTTCTTTTTTCAAATAAATGCCATATAATACTTCAAATACATTTATTTCAGTTGTAATGATTTCTTCATTATATTTATTTATAACATTAATTGCCTCCTTTTTTCCTTTAAGAAAATCTATTATACAATCAGAATCAAGACATATCATTTTCCAGTAATTGATTTGTTGAGCTATCTCTTAATTCTCCTATAATTTTTTTCATTTCTTTTATATCTTTATCAGAAACATTTTTCCACATTCCAGCAAATTCCATGATATCCTTTTTTCTTATTAAAATCCTTCTTATTACATCTGAAAAACTTTCATTTTTTCCTTTATTTATTAAAAGCAATTTGTAAACATCATCCATTATCGAAATTGTTTTAGTTGCCATATATATGTGTATGTGTACATGTATTTAAATCCTTCTACTCATACCTCAAAGCATCAACAGGTTTTAATCTTGATGCTTGAATTGCTGGAAAAACTCCTGAAATAGTTCCTATTATAAATGAAAACGCTAATGCTCCTATCATAATAAAAGGATTTAAAGATGCTTGAAGCAATGGACTTCCAAGATAAATTCCGGCTATATATTCTGCAGTTTTTGCTAAACTAATTCCTATAACAACACCTATCACACCTCCAACTAATCCCAGTAATCCTGATTCAATTAAAAAGAGAGATAAAACATGAGAATTTTTCGCTCCTATAGCTTTCATAGTTCCAATTTCCTTTGTTCTTTCTAAAACAGAAGTATACATAGTATTCATTATTCCTATCCCTCCAACTAACAAAGAAATAGCAGCAATTCCAACTAATACTCCTTGAACAACTGCAAAAATATTATTAAAAGTAGAAAGAATTTGTTCAGAAGTGCTTACTCTAAATGTTTCCTGCCCTTCTTTTTCATTCCTGCTTTTTCTTAATTTTCGTTCTAAATCTTCTGCAATATTTTCAGGATTACTATTTTTTTCTACTTTAGCAACGATTTGTGATTCTTCATCTTCTATATTTAATAGTTCTTTCATTGTATCTTTTGGAATAGTAAGCGCATTGTCATCAAAAGGATTTCCAATTTTCCCTCTTATTCCTATTACTTTAAATTCCTTACCCTCTATTTCAATAGTATCTCTTAATTGAATTGGTTTATCCCATATATCGCCATAAGCATGATTATTTCCAACAACAACTTTAAATTTATCCTCATCTGTTAAATCTCTACCTTCAATTACCTCAAAATTTCCTAAATTATCAAAAAGAGATAGATAATCCTCGTCCATCCCTAAAGTAAAAACCACATTTGCTTCATCTTTAAACTTAACAACTCCGGATTTCATTAATAAGCCTGCAGCTTTTTCTATATCTTTCGTATTTTCTATAACAGACAAGTCTTTAGAAGTAAGAATAAGACTTTTACTTGTCGCGCTTCCAGGAGGCCCTAAAGTTTTTGATTCAATAATTATTTTGTCTCCTCCTAAAATCTCAAATTGTTCATTGATATAATCCTGTAAACCCTGCCCTAATGATAATAAAGATACAACCGCAGCTATTCCTATAAAAATTCCAATCATAGTTAACCAGCTTCTTAATTTCCTTCTCTTTAAATTGTTCACGCCAAGCAAGAAAAAATCTTTTATCATTTTCTTTTGGTTTGTCTTTCAGTATATATTTTATTTAAAGTAGTTTTTACATCAGAAAGTTTAATTGGAATTTGTAAACCGTCTATAATCATTTGAAGATCTGATTCTCTAATGAGCCTCCGAATTCCTCTAAAGCTATAACTTCTTCTTTCTCCTAAAGATAATTCAAATTCATCTATTTTTACAAATAATTTATTCTTTTTAGCATATTCTTCAATCTGATTTTTAGTATAACTGCAAGGAATCTTGCATCTTCTCAATGCTTCATAAATAGTTTGAATTGTGTGATAATTCTCGTTCATCTTATTATTTTTCCATCTTTTAAGGTTATAATTTTATCTGCATTTTTAGCTATCTCTAAATCATGAGTAACGATAATAATGGTTTTCCCCTCATCTCTCAATGCTTTGAACATTTCTATAATTTCCTTACCCCTTTTACTGTCTAAGTTTCCAGTTGGCTCGTCTGCTAAAATAACCTCTGGATTATTAGCTAACGCCCTGGCTATTGCAACTCTCTGTCTTTCTCCCCCTGATAGTTCATTTGGAAGATGATTTATCCTATGTTCTAATCCAACTTTTTCCAATAATTCTTTTGCTTTTTGTTTTCTTTTTTTACTCGGAATATTCTGGAAAATCATAGGGAGCATAACATTTTCTGATGCTGTCAAAGTAGGGATTAAGTTAAATATCTGAAAAACAAATCCTATTTTTTTACCTCGTAGAACCGCTAAATCAGACTCTTCTAAATGTTCTATGTTCGTTCCATCAAGATATATATCTCCATGAGTAGCTAAATCCAAAGCTCCTACTAAATTCATAACAGTGCTTTTCCCGCTTCCTGAAGGTCCAATTATTGCAACAAAATCTCCTTTATTAATAGTCAAGCTAACATTATCAACTGCTTTTATGATTTCATCTCCAAATTTGTAATATCTGGAAACGTTTTCTAATTTTATTATTTCTTTATGTTTTTTCATTGCTGATTCGATTCCAAGCAATGAAAAGGCTTGGAACTCTTTGATTTTCATTTTGATGTTTTTCAAAACTTTCTATATTTTATATAGATAAGTATAGTATTTAAATTTGTTACTTTTTAAAAGTAATCACTAAAGAGAAGGTTTATAAATGTTAAATTACTAAAATAAGTATGAATACAAAAATACAAGGCAAAGCAAGAATTGAACGAATAAAAAAAGTTTGGACACCAGAAGCTCATCTTCATATTCCTTATGGTGACGAAGAAATAACCTTCGCTTATCCCTCATTTGGCTCAGATAATTATCAAAATCTTGGAAAAGAAATTTTATCAAAAGGATTAAAACTTCCAGGAAAAGAATATGCTTCTTTATTACATGCAGCTTATTGTTCGAAGCTAAAAGATGAACCAGAATTTGAAAATGTTAGAGAAATGATGAGAACTAAATGGCTGTATCCTTTTTTGCAGGATTTTTGGATTGATAAAGGAATGTATGTTATTGATGATGAATATGCGAGAGGAAGAAGCGAGACAATAACAATTAAAGGTTTAGAAGAAAGATTAAGAGGTGGAAAAGATATTAAGGGAACAAATGTAAGAATAAGCAATGATAAAAAAGTTAGATTTGCTCCAAAAGAAAGTGATAATTACAGATTAGGAGAACAAACTCCTGAACAATTAGCTAGAAATGATATGGTTATTGCACAATATTTAAAAGAAGGAGCAGAGCAATTAGCAGAAGTTTCAGCTTCTGATATATTTGGATTTAATCCTTATGTTTATGGTTTAGATATTACTGAAGGACAAGTTCCTGAATTAAGATTTTCTGCGCTTGGCGACTATGGTGGCTGGTTGCGTGTCTTTGGCTGCGGCTACTTCGGTGGCGGCGGGAGCGGCCGTTCGTTTGGGGTATTTAAATAAGCTGAAACAATTTGCATTCGATTTCTCTATTAAAATTTGCAAATACAAATTGTTTGCGAAGCCTCTGGAAAAATTTCTAGAGAAATAAATGTTTATCTTCCTAATTCACAGCTTGAAGAGCTTATTGCATTCTTAGAAAAATTAAAGCAGTAATAATGTATTAAGATTTAACAGCCATCTCTGCAATCTTAATAGTTCCTTGTTTTGTTTTACAACATACTATAAATCTTCCTTTATGACAGAAAAAAGCATCTTTAACTCCTGTTATTTTTGCAAGCTTTTCATTCGTTAAATCTCCCCATTCTTCTGGAAATAATTTCCTATTTTCAAAATTTTCTTCTTTAACAGGAATAGAATGAACACACCAAGTTTTATCAGGATGTCTATAAACAACAAATAAAATATCCTTGTCAATTATTTTTTTCCATCCTGAAACAAGATTGTTTAAAACTATATAATTTTTATTTTCTTTTTTAGCTTTTAATATAGCTTTATTAATTATTTTTCTTGATAATTCTAGATTATTGGCAATAGCAATTTCATTTTTTAATATAACAATGGCAAGCTCAACAGCTTTTAAAAAAGACTTATCATAATTAATACTTTCTTCATTTGATATAGGATTAAAAGAATCTATTAATCTAGATAAAGTATAAGGATAAATATCTTTAAATTCTTCTTTTACATTAATAATATCAATTCCATTATCTGCTACATCAACTGTTTGCAATATCTCATCAATATGTTCAAATGCCTCTTTAGATTTTACTAGTTCATTACCAAAATGTTTCCAGATTAATCCAGATGAAGCATAAGGAATATTATTTCTTTTTAATGTAAAATCATTTTGATGATGATCAAAGTTTTTAATGCCATCATATTTTCTTCCAACATCTAAACATATGTCAGCTTTTTTCAATTCATTTTCATCTCTAGTCCTTATTATTCTAATATCCTTGTAAATCAATTTTAAAATAGCAACAGCAAATACATCATCTGCATGAAAAATCCCATCATGAGTTGCTATTATCATACATTAAATAAATAATCTGGTTATTAAATATCTTTATGATTTTACTTTTAAACTTAATTCATACAACAAAGTAGGAAAAAGTTTAAATATTAATTCATACTTAAATAAACATGATATTTGAAAGAGAAATTGGAGAGAAAGGGCAGGTTGTTATCCCCAAAGATATTCGCGAATATCTAAATTTACATCCAAAGGAAAAAATACTTTTTGAAATTAAAGGCGATGAAGTAGTAATAAGAAAGGAAGGAGACCCTGAAGAGTTCTTAAAAGATTTTTTAAACGTTCCTGGTAAGGAAAAAAAAGGTTCTATAAAGGAAATAAAAAAAACCATTTTAGAGCAATATGACGAAGAAATATCTTGATTCAAATATTTTCATATACCCGATATTATATGAAGATGAAACCTCAGAGAACTGTAAGAGAATATTGCTAGATTTATTAAAAGGTAAGTTTAAAGGATACACATCTATTCTAACTTGGGACGAGTTTGTGCATACAATAAAAAAACATAAAGGAAAAGAAATATCTATAAGTGAAGGCAAAAAATTTTTGAAATTTTCCAACTTAACATTTATAAAAACTCATTTATCTACAATCTATAAAGCTCAAAAGATTTTTACAGAAAATAACGTTGGACCGAGAGATGCTATTCATGCTGCAACAGCTTTATTAAACAACATCGATGAGATTATTACAGGTGACCCTGATTTTGATGCAGTAAAAGAAATAAAAAGAATTTCTCCAGAAAATTTTAAATGAAAACTAAAAAATTATCAAAAGAAGAAATAAAAAAGATTATAGATAATACTTTTTCTCATCATCCTTCACAAAAGGAAATTAAAAAAGCTAAAAAACTTGCTATGAGTAAAAACATTAAACTAGGAGAAAAAAGAAAATTATTTTGCAAAAAATGTTTTACTTACTTTACTTCAAAAAATTCTGAAATAAGAATTAAGAAACCTTATAAAATTATTAAATGCAAGAACTGTGGATATGTAAGTAGATGGAAATTAAAATGATAGCTTATTAATAATCATGAAAAAAAGATTAATCTTGCTTTTTATTGCAGCTTTTTTACCGACTATTGCTCAAATAATAGCTAAATTATCAGGAAGTTATAGTATAGGCTTAACTACAAGAATATTAGTTCATTTTGTAATTCCAGTCCTCGCTGTTTCATATGTTTCAAAAATTTCTTTGAAAGAATCTTTTTTACGTCCATTACATTTTAAAAACAAGAGAAAAACAATTTTGCTTGCATTTTTTGGAGGCATATTATCTCTGATTATTATCGTAGTTTCGTTGTTTATTTTTATGAACTTATTAGATTTTAATTCTATCAAGGAAAATTTAGAAAAAATAAACGTTACTCCTTCAACATATTTATATGTAGCTTTAATTATAATTTTTGTAAATCCGTTTTTAGAAGAATATTTCTGGAGAGGTTTTGTATTTAGGGTATTTGATAAATATTGGAAAGGTTATTGGACCGGAATATTATTTGCTTTACATCATATGATTATTATCTATCAATGGTTTAATTGGTGGCAATTTTTATTAATAACTATCTTTCTGTCTCTAATAGGTTTATTATTTAATTGGATGTACAAGCAAACAGATTCTATATATGCAAGTTGGTTTACTCATTTTATTGCAGACTTAATTATTGTTATAATAGGTTGGATTTATGTGTTTTGAAATTGTATCAACATGTTTTATTTTTGACATCGTATGATTTATAAACACTTTTTTCTTAGTTATTGAATGAATAAAAAGGTGAAAAAGAATATTAATACGGGAGATAGTTTCAATAAATATATTTTATGGATAACAACTATAATATTAATAGCACTAGAAATCTATTCCCTAACAACTAACAGTCATTACAAATATGATTTTATATTTCTTATTTTAATGCTTTATGCTTTATTTTTTATAAGAAATAAAATAAAACTTCATCCATTCCACTATTTTCTAGCAGCTATTTTTTTAATTCTTCATAATCTTGGAACTTTTGGAACTTATAGCAATTCTTATTTTGGATTAGAGTATGATTTATATGTCCATGGATTTTTTGGTTTTGTTGCTTCGTTAATCTTATACAGAACTTATTCATTAGTCGGTCCTTATAAGGGGTGGTTTATGTATATTGCTATTATTGCTGTAGTCCTCGGATTTTCTGCATTTCATGAATTATTTGAATATGCAGGAGCTTTAACTGTTGGGGAGGGAGAAGGAGTTTTGTTTGTCGGAGCAGGAGATATTGACGAATGGGATACCCAAAAAGATATGTTCAATAATTTAATTGGAGGTTTACTTGGATTATTTTCTTATAAAATTATTAGGTTTAATACTAAAAGAAAGATCAAAAAGATGAAATAGTCAAATATAAAAATACTTTTTTATTGTATAAATCATGAAATACAACTTTGTTGGCTATGGAAGTTTAATGAGCCATAATTCCCTAAGCAAAACCCTGCCAGATAGAGAATCTATACCTGTTATCATTAAAGGTTACAAAAGAATATTCAATCTTGTTGAAGACAACAAAAAAGAAGATGTTCTAAACATAGAAAAATCTCAAGAAAATGAATTTAATGCAATTATGTTTTCTATTAACGAGCAAGAATTAATTAAAATTAAAGAAAGAGAAGACGTTTATAATTTAGAAGAAATAGATGTTTATGATTTTAAAACCCGAAAAAAATTAGGTAAGGCAATTATTTCTTCTGATACTTTCGTAGGTATAGACAAGAAAGGACTTCTTCCAGATAAACGATACTTTATTTTATGCAGGGAATCTGCGTATCATGTTAGTAAAGAATTTGGAAAAATATGGGATGAAACTACTTTTACTTCAAAAGGAATCAAAATATCTGACTGGATAAAAAAACATAAAGAATTTGATAGTATAAAGAATCAACAAATTACTAGAGTTTTTTGAATTTTCAAAACGTGAGTTTTGAACAAGCCAAGAAGTTTTTAAAACTTCTTGAATTTATTAACTAATTCGAGAGTATCAACTTGTCCAAGAAACATACTCCTACAACAAAATCTTTCTAATCCTAATTCATCAAGCACTTTCTTACTATCCTCTCCTTTATTCTCAACTCTATCTTTAAATTCATCCCACAAATGGCCAATAGGCTTTCCACAACTGAAACATCTTGGAGGTATTATAATTTTATTCTCCTTATCATATCAATGATAAATGAGAGACAACTTATAGGTTTCACTCCATTTCTGGAACTATTCCTACAACCCAATCAGCTTAACTTCTGTGGTCGGAAAGAGAACAGGTGTTTCCTGACTAGTATGGTCGTCTCCGAAAATATAGTTGATTATAGGTTTATAAAGCTTTTTATATGCTCTCTTATTAGGAATTTTATGTGGAGGTTCCCGAGCGGTCAAAGGGGCAAGACTCAAAATCTTGTGGCTTAGTGCCTTCGTAGGTTCGAATCCTACTCTCCACATTGCACTAAATCAGCGGAATTAGTATATACGGAGGGGAAAATTAATGACTAATTATAAAAGATATAAATAATAAAAATGGAGAACATAAAAATGAATTAATTAGAATAATTATATCAACAATTAAACTCTCCAACTTATCCGAATAACAATGAAAGATGAATATAAAAAAATTTATCCATATTTTATAAAAAGAAAGATAATTGGATTTTTATTATTCTTCGCTTTGGCAATTATAGTTTATTTTATAAGTATTTTTTATAAGAATATTCCGATAATTATTTCTTTTATCTTAATCTACTTACTTTATGCTATAAGAATTTCCTCAAACTTTATTTATGCTTCATATTTATATAAATTCTCCAATTTGAAAGATAGTGATATAGAAACAGAAGCAAAAGGATTTTATTTTTTAGGAATATTATCTTTCCCAATTATTCTTATTACTGGTTTTTTAATGAATATGCTTTTACAAAGTCCTAATTATGCTGCAGGATTTGTACAGATTTTCTTATTGTTTAGCTTTTTTATCCTTCTCAATGAATTTTTTATAATCTACAGTATTAGTAAGATACAGAAACTAACCTTAAAGAAAGATTACACAAAAATAAAAGAGCAAAATCCAATCAGTTTTGTTATAATGATGATAATTGAGAATGTTGGTGCCATTTTTTTCTTGATTGCTTTAGCACTCCGATTGGATTTTCCTATAAATTTTATATCTTTATTCTTCTTATTTATCATGATTATTGTAACAGTTTACCTGTTTTATAGAATTTTTAGAAAGTCAAATCTATAGAATCTAATCCCATACAAATCAACTCAACAAACTAAAAATTCCTTTTTGTAAAAGGAAAAGAGAAACTATACCAACTAATAGAAACGGGATTGTCACAGAACCACTTATTATAATTATAAAAGAAGAAATAATATCTAAAATACTCGTTATATTAAAATTAATTGCAAAAACAATTCCTTTTACGAGTAAAAACAAGCCAAATAAAAGGACAATTCCCGATAAAGAATCTATTCTAAATATTACCAATAACCAGAATAATATCGCAACTAAAATATCAAATATTCCAAGTAATTTTATTATCATAGAGTTTTTATACTAATCAACTCTTTTAAATTTATTGCGCCTGTAGCTCAGTTGGATAGAGTAGCGGGGTCCTAACCCGAAGGTCGCAGGTTCAAATCCTGCCAGGCGCGTTTCATTACCTAAAACTATTTAATCTTCTTTGATACTATAGCAACTGACTTAAATATTCTACCATTTTGTCAGTTGCTATATTCGAGAGAACTAAATAGCAATGTTAAATTATTTAGGTCTCTCACTATAAATAAATATGATAGATCAAATTATAAAAATAAATGAGGGATTGAATAAAAAATATCAAAATGGAAATGAGCCTTTCCAAATTGCTACAAGATTATTAGAGGAATGTGGCGAGCTAGCCAAAGAAATAAACCATTTTGAGAATACAGGAAGTAAAATTAAAAAATATGGTGAACCAAATAAGAAAAAGTTAGCAAAAGAAATTCAGGATGTAATTAGGTCTGCTTTACAAATTTGTTCTTATTATAATATTGGATTTGAATTAGAAGAATCAATTCAAGAATCTTTTAATAGATTAAAGCGAGAAGGATTTATTTTATAAAATACTGCATTGTAACGTTAACGGGAGCTAATACTCCAAATATTTTATTAACTTTAGAGTGATAAAATTAGAAAGATTTAAAAGATAAGAACGTTACATAAAATCTATGGGAAATGAAAACTTCAGAGATAGATTAAGAGATGCTAAAATCTACGATCCTGTAGGAGACTACAAGATGGTTACAGAACATGCTAGTATAGTTGATAGAATGTATTATTATGGGAAACAAAGAGAAAGATATC
>JAGVWY010000053.1 GCA_018304055.1 Candidatus Pacearchaeota archaeon | reverse complement strand
AGATATTGGGGTCTGTAAGAAGAGTCGACATTATTCAAATCTTGGACAATGAGATAGGTTAACCTATCTCATTTTGTCTTTTGATTCGGAGATACTGACCAAAAAAATACATTTATAAACGAGGTCATTCTACAATTATTATGAAAACAACGAAACTTGTATTTATTACACTTGCATTGATTTTGTCAGTGGGTTTAGCCTTCTCATTAGAGAATAGTTCTTCGCCTGCAACTTCATTAAATGAATCTCGGTCTGCAGGAAATCAAAGTTCTCCTTCCATTGACCAGAATACTAGCTCTCCTTCTGATGAAGGAAATACAAGCTCACCTTCTATTTGTGGAGAATTAATTTATTTCTGTTCAGAAAATAGTCCTTATTGTAAACTTGTTAGACCTGAAATAGATAAGTTCATTCAAGATTCTGGATGTGTTGAAGTGACAGAACACATCATCCCTGATTTTATGAATTTAATCAAAGATACTCTAGCATTAAAATATAATGTTGATCATGTTCCTGCGTTTATTTTTGTAGATGATAACAACTGTTTTGGAGAGATTGGAAAACAGGGATGGACAAAATTAGAAGATATAAAAAATGGGATAGCAAACTTTAACTGTGGTGGTAATACTTCTTCACCTTCTAACCCACTACCTCCGGTTCCAGAATGCCCTACTTATACTTGTGAAGGAGGGTTTAAACCGAAATGTGAGATACTAAATAACCAATGTTCTTGTGAAAGTTGTCCATCAATACCAATTGAACCAAATTTAACCTCTGGACCAATTGAAATTCCAGTGGTTGAAAATCCACAAACAGTACGTTATGAATGTGGTGGTTGTGAATTGGACAAAAAATGTTATCCTTTTGGATTCAGAAAAGATAAAAATTACTGTGATGATATCACTTCTAAATTTATAAGTCAAAAAGTTCCAAAGACCTCGTGTGAAAATAATTTTGAGTGTGATAGCAATCTTTGTATTGATAACAAATGTTTTAGCGGTAGTTTGTGGGCTAAGTTCTTAAGATGGCTTAATAGACTTTTTGGTGATGGTTAATTTTTATTTTTCGAGGCATCTCTTAATTATTTTTAAAATGACATTATTTTTTACTTTTTTAATCATTATATTCACTCCATCCCTTGATATCCTAAACCAGTCCCTTTCTGTTCTTTATTTTGTTTGGAAGCAAGAACATCATCAATCCTTAAAATCATTGTTGCAACTTCTGTCGCAGATGATATAGCTTGTTTTTTAATTCTTAAAGGTTCTATTATCCCTGCTTCTAATGAATCTTCTATTTTGTTAGTAAAAATATTAATTCCTGCAAATTTTTCTCCTTTATCATGTCTTGCTTTTAATTCTGTTAAGATATCAATAGGATCAAGTCCTGCATTTTCAGCTAGAGTTGATGGAATAAATTCAAGAGCATTTGCAAATTCCTGGACTGCAAGTTGTTCTCTTCCTGATAAAGAAGTAGAAAATTCTCTCAATCTTTTTGAAAGAGAAATTTCAATTGCACCTGCTCCAGCTACAATTTTTTTGTCTTTAATCACAGCAGCTATGTCTCCCAAACCATCTTTAATTGCTCTTTCCATTTCATCCATTACATGCTCACTTCCCCCATGAATTACTATGGTTATTGATTTTGGATTTTCACATCCTTGGACATAAGTCCTTGCTTCTTCACCATGTTTTATTTCTTCTACTATCTCTGCTTTTCCCAGGTCATTAACAGAAAGTTCATTAAGGTTAGTTACTATTTTTGCTCCAGTTGCTTTAGAAAGATTTTCCATGTCAGTTCGCGTAACTCTTCTGCATGCATAGAGTTTTTCCTTACCAAGGTAATATTGAACAAGGTCATCAATTCCTTTCTGGCAAAAAATAACATTTGCTCCTGCATTTTTTATTTTTTTAACCATTTCTTTTAATAGTGATTCTTCTCTATCTATGAACTCTTGTAATTGGTTTGTTGTTGTTATTGATATTTTTGCTTCAGTTGGATTTTTTAATTCTAATGATTCTGATAACAAAGCTACCCTGGCATTCTCAACTTTTTTTGGCATATCTATAGAAACTCTTTCTTTATCCACTATAATTCCTCTTATTAACCTAGTATCTTCAATGCCCTCGCTCTTGTTTTTTACTATTTTTATATTAGAAATGTCAACAGCATCATTTTCCTGAACTTGTCTTACTGCCTCAACAATTATATCTGCAAATTTTTCTTTCACATATTCCGCGCCTTTTCCAGTCATAGCAGTTATAACTATACTTTTTAAAACATCTTCTCTTTCAGGAGTAACTTTTATTGACAGTTCTTCTAAAAGCTCTCTGGCTTTTTCTGCGGCTAAAGTATAACCTTTTGTAATAATTGTCGGATGTATTTTCATGTCTAATAATTTTTCAGCATTTTCTAATAATTTTCCTGCCAACATAACAGCAGTAGTTGTCCCATCACCAACTTCTTCTTCCTGGGTTTTTGATATTTCAACCATCATTTTTGCAGCAGGATGTTCTATCTCCATTTTTTCTAAAATAGTTACACCATCATTAGTAATTGTAATGTCTCCTACAGCATCCACTAACATTTTATCCATGCCTTTTGGTCCAAGCGTTGTTTTAATGGCTTCTGCAACTAATTTCGCGGCAAGGATATTGTTTCTTTGAGCGTCTCTTCCTATTGTTCTTTCGGTGTTTTCAGGCAATATATAAATTGGTTGTTTATCATTCATTTTAAAAATAAACCCTTCTAGTTTATAAATAATAAACAAACTTTTAAACATTCATGAATGTAAACATATATACTTTAGAATATAATTGGTTAAATTTAACAGTTACATAATATTTTTAAATAGAAAATTTATGCTTTTTTATGGAAAGAAGGATAATAGAAGAAAAATCTTTTCCAAGTAGTCTAGAAAATAGATTAGCAAGTGTAGCTAATGCTATTAATACAGAATTAAAAAGTGCTACGTTGCTGCATTTAGATGATACACCAAGAGAAGCGAGAGAAATAAAACAGAGAGTAAGAGAAACTATTGGAAAAGGGTATTTGCCAGTAGTAAATACTTTCAAAGCCTACGGAAATACATTACATGATATTGCATTAGTTGCAAGACAAACAATTGTTAGAGATACTGGGGAAGTTGCACATGTTGGTTATAGTTTAACAGAAGCTGGAAATAGATATGGACTGTCTGCTGCTGTAATGAGTTTAGAATATAGCATTGAGAATAATATAAGCATGTTTCAGATTTTAGGTTCTACTACCTCACATGGAGACAGCAGATCTCCTTATAATAGAATGAAAATTCTAGATGAATTAAGAAAAAAAAGAGAATTACGAGAAATTGATTTAGAAAGATTATTGAATTTATCAAAACAGTCAATCAACTATCATTTAGAAGCATTAACAAAAATAGGATTTGTTGCCCTTGAATCTGTTGGAGCAAAACAAAAAGGAAAGTATACTTATAAATGGATACCAGGAAAATCTCGTGATGATGTGAGAACTATTTATGGATGGGCTTATTTAACTAAACGTGTAGCAGACTATTTAGCGCATCATGATACAATAGTTGAATGTAATACGTTAAGTAAAGTGTTGGAACATAAATTTCCAGGAGACATTTCTAAAATTCTTTCTGGTTTAGTAAAACAAGGATGTGCAGAAAGAACTTCTCATTGGAAAGCTAGAGAAATTCAATCAACTGCAAAAATATTAGACGAAGGAAAAAAATGGCTTGATGAATTTTATGTGCCTTTACGAGAACTTTTATCTGATAATTTTTTGGATTTTCAAGAAAAAGCACAAGCATTTAGAAACTCTAAACAATTTCCATATTATATGAGAAGAGGAATTGAATTATACAAAAGCATTTCTCCGCAAATTAATAGAAAATCTCCTAGTGAAAGAAAAGAACAGATTAAACATTTGATTATTAATAACCATGGACTTACTACAAGAGAAATAGCTGAAAAATTGAATGTTTCTTTTGTGATGGCTCGGGAATATATTGCTCAACT
Source organism: Candidatus Pacearchaeota archaeon (assembly GCA_018304055.1). Classification (GTDB taxonomy): domain Archaea; phylum Nanobdellota; class Nanobdellia; order Pacearchaeales; family GW2011-AR1; genus ARS1285. Next base: position 2,916 of record JAGVWY010000053.1, on the reverse strand, counting down.
TGATGGCATAAGAAAAGAAAAAGAAGGACAGGAAACAAGGTATTTCATTGATGGCCTAGCTTAAAAAATAAAGAAAATCTTTATATATGCTTTTATGTTATTTATACAGATAAAAAGAGTTGCGTAACATGACAGAAAAATTTATAATTTTTCTGAATCTTCAATTTAGGAGATAAATTTTCAGATGGCAGAAAAAGATAGAGTATACAAGGGCAAATTTAAACAAGGAGGAATTTTCAGCTTTAAAGATTTTTATGAATTTTTATATGATTATTTAATGGATGAAAACTATGATATTTTTGAAGATAAATATGTAGAAAAGCTGAAGGGAGAAAGCAAGAATTTAGAAATTAAATGGACAGCAACTAAAGAAGTGTCTGATTACTTCAGGTTTGAATTAAACCTTTATTGGATTGTGCTTGACTTAAAAAAAGTTAAAGTTAAAAAAAATGGTGAGGAAATTGTCATGGACAGCGGAATAATAGAGGTGAAATTTGATGCTTTTATTGTAAAAGATTATGAACATAGGTGGGAGAGCCATCCTTTTTGGAAATTTTTAAGAGGAGCTTATGATAGATATATTATTAAATCACGAGCTGACGATTATGAGATAAACCTATTTAAAGAGGTAACTGAGATAATCGCTCAAGCTAAATCTTTTTTAGCTACAGAGGGCCAGTATAGCTCATAAGATTATCTTCTAAAAATAACATGGCGGAAAAAGATAGAGTATTTAAAGGCAAGATTAAGCAATCAGGAATTTTTGATTTTAAAGATTTGTATGAATTTTTATTTAATTTGATGGATGATGAACAATACGATGTCCATGAATCTTACTATAGAGAGATTAAAAAAGCAGATAGCAAAAATGTTGAATTAGAATGGAAATGCGAAAAACCTGTCCCTGGTTCTAATTATTTTAAATTTTCCATTTCCATATTATGGCTTCTGATTGCTTTAAAAAAGACAAAAGTTAAAAGAGGTGAACAAGAGGTTAGCATGGACTCTGGAACTTTAGATATTTTTTTTACAGCAGATTTAATTAAAGACCCTGCTGGAACATGGAACAAACCTTTAATGAGATATTTTAAAAGAATATATGAAAGGTTTATTATCAAAAAAAGAATCGAGGATTATGAATTAAAGCTTTTTGAAGAAATGAATGAAATTCTTGCTGAAGTTAAAGCATTTTTAGCAATTGAAGGCCGGCACAGTTATTAGATAATCCCTTACCACCTATATTTTCTTTTAAGCATAAATTTATATAGAGCTTTTTATATTATATAAATTAATTCATTATATATTATATAAATTAATTCATTACATCAACGAGGGTTATATCATGAGAAAAATTATCACTATTGTCGTTTTTTTACTAGTTTTATCTTTTGTTCAGGCGATAAATTTAGAGATTAACCACGAGCCATTACAAAATAGTTTTATTGTAGATTTAAATGAACCAGCTACTTATAATTTAACTATAAAAAATTTAGGATCTTCAGATAGTTTTGAAATTTATTCTTTAGTGGGTGTTGATATTAAACCAAACAAAACTAGTATTTTAACAAATGAAACAAAATCTTTTGTTATGGAGATTATTCCACAAACTCATTTAAAATCTCAACGAGGCCCTTTCAATTTCGTCTACAAGATAAAAAATAGCAAGAATGAAATTGTTGAAGAAAGATTAATCATAAACATTGTCGACTTAGCTTCATCATTTTCATTAAAGCCAGAGGACATTAATCCTAACTCAGAAGAGATAGTAGTTTCCATAGAGAATAAACTTAATTACAATTTTGAAAATATTAATATTAAATTGAATTCAGTTTTTTTTGAACATGAAGAGCTTATTTCTTTAAAGCCAAAAGAAAAGATAGAATTGAGAGTTCCTCTAAACAAAGATAAACTAAGTACATTAAATGCAGGAAAATATCTCATGGAAGTTAACCTCAAATATCTAGATAGCGAGACTAATTTAGAATCTAAAATTAATTTTGTTGAGCAAGAAAATGTTGAGACGCTAGAGAATGAGGAAGGATTTTTTGTACGTAAAAAAGAGGTTATTAAGAAAAATTCAGGAAATACTGAAAATGCAGCTTCCATAACTATTTCTAGGAATTTAATTTCATATCTCTTTACTACTGTTGAGCCTAATCCTGATGATACGAATTTTAATTGGTTTAGTGCATCATATGTATGGAACGAGAATTTATCTCCAGGAGAACAATTAAAAGTTAGTGCAGTAACTAATTGGTTTTATCCTCTAATTATTCTTATTTTGATAGTATTTGGATTTTTGTTGATAAAGAATTCTATTTATCCTGACATTGCATTAAAGAAAAAAGTTTCTTTTGTTAAAACAAAAGGTGGGCAGTTTGCTTTAAAAGTTTCTATTATGATAAAAGCAAAACGATTTATTGAAAAAATAAAAATAACTGATAAATTGCCTCAACTAGTGGAGTTATACGATAAGTTTGGAACAATAACCCCTGATGTTATTGATATGAAACATAAAAAACTTGAATGGAGCCTTAATTCTTTGAATAGTGGTGAATCCAGAGTATTTAGTTATATAATTTATTCTAAGATTGGAGTTGTTGGAAAATTTGAATTGCCTAACGCAAGCGCAGTTTACGAGAAAGATGGTAAGATTAAACAAATAACTTCTAATAAGAGTTTTTATGTTAATGAGCCTAAAAAAATTAGCAAACCTGAAGAATAAAAAGTTTAAATACTCTTTCTTATTTTCATCTTTAACCCCCGGTCGTATAACGGTTATTACAGGTGGCTGTAGACCACTTGAAGCAAGTTCGACTCTTGCCCGGGGGATTTTTGATTAACATCATTTAGAACAAAAAGATTATCAAATTCCGTGCAAGACGTTAATCGAAATTCAGAATTATTTATTGTTAG
>JAGVWY010000006.1 GCA_018304055.1 Candidatus Pacearchaeota archaeon | reverse complement strand
TCAGTCAGATGGGAGTGTACTTCGGCGAGAGACTGACAAATCATCTGATGAGATAAGATAAGTAAAAAGGGAGTTTCAACAAAAAAAGTTACGCTACCATTCTAATAACCTGCAATTTTCTTAATTGTTTCATGATATTCTTTGTACAAATCTTCATTAACTAAGAATAGGTTATCGCCAATCAACCACGCAACAGGATATATATCATTAGAACTTATTCTTCCAACATTTTCAACATTTCTTGATTCATAAATAAAACCTTCTTTTTCCAGTTCCCGCCGAACTTCTTCGTGAGACTTTCTTAAAGGAATATAACTCCTATTAACTCTCCTAATTTCTTCTTCTAACACTTCCATTTAATTAAAAATATCAATTAATATATAAATTTTTGTTTTATTATTTCATCCTCAAAATTTATAAAACCTTTATTTCTTATCTTATAATGAAAGATTCAAAAGGAATAACAGCGGAAAAAGATGATTTTTCAAAATGGTTTACAGAATTAATGATAAAAGCAGAACTGGCAGATTATACAAAAGTTTCTGGATGTATTGTTTTTAAACCTAGGGCCTATGCAATGTGGGAAAAACTTGTTTCTGTTGTTGATAAAGAATTTAAAAAAATAGGAATAAAAAATGCTTATTTCCCTTTATTAATTCCTGAAAGCCTGTTAACAAAAGAGCAACAACATCTTAAAGGATTTAATCCAGAAGTTGCATGGGTTACTCATGCAGGAGACAAAAAATTAGATGAAAAACTTGCAGTAAGACCTACAAGCGAAGCTATAATTTATGATTCATATTCAAAATGGATTAGAAGCTGGAAAGACTTGCCATTAAAATTAAATATCTGGAATTCTGTCGTGAGATGGGAATTTAAACATCCTGTGCCATTTTTAAGAACACGAGAATTTTTATGGCAAGAAGGTCATAATGTTTATTCCTCTCATGAAGATGTAACAAAAGATAGAGAGCTAATTCTTAGTATTTATCAAAAATTTCTTAGAGAATATATGGCTCTTCCTGGTTTAATTGGGAAGAAAACAGATAAAGAAAAATTTGCGGGAGCTGTGGATACATATACTATAGAATTACTAATACCAAATGGAAAAGCAATTCAAGGTCCCGACTATCATGATGATGGACAAAATTTTGCAAAAGCCTATAACATCAAATATCTTGATAAAAATAGTAAAGAACAGTTTGTTCATCAATCAACTTATGCTATAACGACAAGAATGCTAGGAGTTATGTTTGCAATTCATTCTGATAACAAAGGACTTATTATTCCTCCTAAACTTTTAGATAATCAACTAGTAATCGTTCCTATAATAACAAAAAAAGATAAAGAGAAAGTGATAAGAACAGCAAGAGAAATAAGCAAAACTCTTTCATCTTACAATCCAATTTTAGATATTAGAGAAGATTATACTCCAGGTTTTAAATTTAATGAATGGGAGTTAAAAGGAATTCCTTTAAGAATTGAAATAGGTCCAAGAGATATTGAAAAAAAACAAGCAATTGTTGTGAAAAGGAATGATAATAAAAAAATATTTATAAAGCTTTCCCAATTAAAAAAAGAAATTCCAAAAATTTTAGACAATATTCAAGATGAACTCTACTCAAAAGCAGAATCAGCTCTTAAAAAAGCAACAACAAAAGCAGACTCAATAGAAGAATTAAAACTTGCCATTAATAAGAAACAAATAGCATTAGTTCCTTTATGCAAAAAACAAGAATGTGAAGATATTATTAAAGAAAAAACAAACGGCATTAAAACACTTAACATGCCTTTAGAACAACCATCTTTAAAAAATAAAAAATGTATTGAATGTAAACAGCAAGCTGATTATTTAGTTTATATGGGAAAGAGTTATTGATTTTTAGTGTTTTTCTGAAAAATAAAACTTTAAAAATTCTCTATTCTAAATTTATGAGGATATGGACTCACGAATAACCCTTATGCCAGTCTACGATTTTTTAAGACAAAAATATCCTGCTCTAGAAACAGATTATGGATTAAAACTAGAAGACGTAGGAGAAAACTTTTTAGAAAGATTAATGAGTGGTGAACATCCAGCGAAACTTTTCGGAAAACCAAAAAAATCATTAATAGAAACAACGAATCAAATGGAAGAGTTAATAACTAGAAAATTAGAAGACTCTGGTCAACCAAGAGGAGTTGGTTCAAGAACAACGAGAATACCCAAAACCACTAGCTATAAAACAAATCCTAGAGATTCAAATATATCTTCTATTAATTACCATGGATAAAGTCACGTAAAACACCTTGCCACAATTAGCGGAAATAAAATAGTTGCATCTCCAAAAACTTTTATACTTTCTCCTTTTTTCAATTTTCCCCATGAAACAGCTTCATCAGGTCTTGCATTACTATCAGCACCATCCCATTCTTCTCCTGAATTTATTAAAACACAGTAATCTGCTCCATTCCTCATCATATTTGTATTAAGTATATGATGTTTCATTATTCCACTTCCAAGAATAATACATCCTGTTTTTTTTCTTGTAATTGTATATTCATTTATCTCGTGAATATCTTTCGCAATATCAATTTTAAAATCCTTATTCTTGTACTGAAAAAAGTGAATCATATCTCCAAAACTACCGTCAGTAATTCCGGGACAATAAACTTTAATGTTATTTTTATAACACCAATAGTAAATGCTCTCTTTATTGTTAATCTCTTTTCCAAGCATTTTTATTAACTCACTTACTGAAACTATTTTTCCAGTTTTTTTCTGTTCATTATAAATTTTCTCTAAAACAGGCATGATAAACTTTTCAAATTTTACATATCTGGAATTTGGAACAAGTATATTCCCTATCCTATTAACTCCTTTTTCTCTTAACAATTCTCCACTTTCACTAAATTTTCCGATTTTAAAATCACCAAAACATTTGATTAAGTCTTCTTCAATACCCCCTGCTGTTGTAACAATAACATCAATTTTCTTGTGTTCAGCTAAATATCTAAATACTTCTCTTAAACCCGAACTAACCATATTTGAAGTGTAACCAAGATAAATAGTAACTTTTTCCATAATCATTTTTTTAATTATTTCAATTGATTTTCCAAAATGAGTTGACTGAAACCCGGTTGTAAGAAAACTCTCAATTAGTCTCTCATAATTTTTCTTTTCATTTTTCCATTCATTAAAATCAAATCCCTTCACCTTATCTCCCTCTATCTCTTCGGAATCAAACAATACGTTTTTCCTTCCTATTTTTTCTAAATTCTCTTTAGATTTTTTTGGTATCATATTAAAAATTATTATTAGATGTTTAATTAAAAACAATTAATGTAAATAGAAACACTTTTAACTTTCATAAAGGAATTGCTAATGACCGCAAAATAAATTGTAGCTTATTCATATGTATTATAGCGAAGGATAATTTATAAATCTATTTACGGACAACCAGTTGTCCCTCCCTGACTGCAATAAATTCCTTTTACTTCTGATTGTGATAACCCTCTGTCATAAACAATTAACTCATCAATAGCTCCATTAAATGGATTATTTCCATTTGTTGGATTAGCTCCTATAAAAGGAACTCTTGTTGTATCTCCAAAGGAAGTTCCAGATATTAGAGCTTCAGTCTCAGCAATACCATCAATATAAACAGAAATTGTTCCTCCACTTTCTCCACTATACACACCAACAACATGATGCCATTCTCCTGTTGTTAATACTTTGCTACTTACTCTTCCATTGGGATTGATATCTCCCCCATAAAGTTTAAAATTAATTTTACCAGTTTTATCTAATCGTAAGAAATATCCTCCTGTCGTGCTCTCTCGTTTAGAAAAAATATACCCCCCATCACTACCACTAGGATAATTAAGGTCGGTAGGAAATATCCATGCACTAATAGTAATCGGACCAGTTATCTTTAAAGAAGGATGATCAGTAAGAAGATAAGCATAATCAGCTGTACCATCAAATGGTGCCAATAATATAGCTTTTCCAACCTGGCCGTTACTAATATAAATAGGAACTCCTGCAGTTTGTCCATTGTTTACTCCTGTTTCATCATTAACATTGTCTTCAAATTTCAAATATGCAACATAACCTGTTGGAACCTGGGATAATGTACAATCAGAATCCGCAGAATCTATCTTGCTATCACAATCATCATCAACACCATTTGTACAAACTTCGTTAACTCCAGGATTTACTTGATTATTATTATCATTACAATCCAGTTGAGGAAACGTACAACTACTAGAAGCAGGATTACCATATCCATCATTATCATTATCAGTACAAACTACAGGACAGCTTACACAATCTCCTGGACAAGATGAACAACTTTCTCCAGATTCACATACACTATTTCCACAAACAGAACCTCCTGTCCCACCACCACCTGTACCAGCTTCACTTATTTTCAGTAAGCCTCTAAAAGGGCATACAACAGCCTCATCAACAATTAAATGTGCTTCAAGAGATTCTGCCGGAGCACTAGCTAAAGTACATTTCGCAGAAACACCCTGTTTACTCCAATCAGGATCAGCTGGTTCCCATAAACAATTAACATCTTGTCCATCTGCTAAAACAACAATTAAAGGTTCCGGCTGAATAGTTTTTCCTCCTGATTTTTTTATAGAAAATTCTGTAGGAGAAATTTTATCTATAGACAAAATGACTCCTGCACATTTTTTTTGAGATGCAACAGAAGAGGTACTTTCACTAACAAACCCTCCTACAACGTTCCACAAAACAATGATTATCGTTAAAACTAGGAGAATTAATAAAATCATAGCTATTATTTGTGATTGCGAGCGTTTGTATTCAGGCGATCTTATAAATTTAGTAACTGAATGCAAATGCGAGTTCGAGCGTTTGTATTTAGGAATCTTTAATAAATTCTTAGCTAAATACAAACGTGAGTTTGATTTTGATGCCATCTCTTTTTATAGATATAAAAAATGTTATTTAAATACTTTTTCTTCTCAAAAAAAGATTACCGAAACTCTTTATATAATTTCTCAACTCTTTCTTTAAATTTAGGGAGGTCTGAAACAGATAATTTCGCTCCAGTAGCATTTTGATGTCCTCCTCCACTTGCTCCATCAATTCCCTTTAAAGCCTCTAATGTTAGTTTCCTTATGTCTCCTTTTCCTCTCAAAGAAATATTAGCAACATCTCCTTTAATATAAACAACAATAATAATTTTATCAGGATACTCGTAGCTTAATTGGTTTGCTAGATTAGAGCTTAAACTTAATTGCCCACCATACTGAAAATAAAGCATATCTTTCCCAGCCATCTCCCGTGCTTTTGAAATTAAAACCTGATATTTCGTGTTTATTTCCTTATATCTTTTTAAAATCTGTTTGGTCTTTGAGTTTTCCTCTAAAACTTCCATAGGCCCTCTCACTTTACTCATGTACCTTATCATATTAACAACATTCGTAGTAGTATCTTTTAACGAAAAATCCAATATTCTAGCTATTTTTCCAATTTCAGAATTATAGAGAACGTCAAATGCAGAACTAGGAGCTTTCTTGCTTAATTCAGGATATTGTTTTTCAAAGACAGGATAAAAATCAGGAAAATAACAATCACTAATACATCCGATTAACGCAAGCCATACATCTTCTTTTTTAGAAGTTATTTTGTATGCAATATAAGAAATTGGTTCACTAGTCTTGTTATCAAGATAAGGATTGTAATAATAAACAAAAGAATCATTATACCTTTCAGTTTGATGGTGGTCTATCCACACAATAGGAATATTATCATTATTAACTTTATTTAAAAATTCTTCAGAAACCATGGGCTTGTCTAAAATAAAAATATAATCTGGATTTAATTCTTTTACTTTCCTATAATAAGATACGTTCAAATCAGGAAAAGATTTTATAGTAACGCCTTTCCCTCTTTCAATATGCCTTCTCAAAAGAAGAAACGAGCATAATCCATCATTATCGTTATCAAAAAAAAATAATGGATTCTGGGCTTTATCTAAGTGTTCTTTAATTTCATTAATCATATTTTCACCTAACATTGAAAAAAGAAACTATACAAATATATAAAAGTAACTTATCTTAAATGAAGATAACAAATTGTAAATTTACTTATCAAATATTTTTCTTAATTCAATTTTTGCTTGTTCCAAAATTCTCCTTTGCTCAAATTTTAAGTTCTTTCCTGCCCTATTAATGTAAAAATTAAGCATTGACATAGCAGATTGAAATGGAGTTCCTTTTCTCCTATTACTTGTTAATGCAGACCTCTTTAAAGACTTAGCAATTCTTAAAGGATTTTTCCAAGTAAAAACTCCTTCCTCTAAATCCAAGGCATCACTTTTTTCTGTTACTTTTCCAGACCAAAATTTTTCTGAATTTGTTTTGTTTCTAATTTTGTTATACATTTTTATTTTATCTATAGCAAAAGACTCTTAAAATTTACCAAAATGTCTTTTGCTATGTTCGGAAGACTTAAATAAATTGGTTGAGAATTTAAGTCTTCCGTTATAATCTAATTGTTGATATTATATCAAAAGACTGAATTAACTGAACAAAACGTCTTTTGATATAATCGGGAGACATAAATGAGTATGTTCAATTATTTATGTCTCACGTTATATTTATTAAAGAACTCAAATTAAAAAAGGTATTTACTTACTTTTTTGAAGTAATTATTAAATAAAAGTAATTATCCTTAATAAAAGTAACACGTTATTAGATATTATAAGATTCTCTTCAACCCATCTTTACCAATTATTAACGAATTACACACTTAATTAAATTAATATAAAATAGCTTCAAAAAAGTAAGCTATTACTAAAACATATTATCTTTATCAATCATCATCAGTATCTTCATAAAACTGCCTCTGATTTTCTTCTTCAGCTATGCGAAATAAATTCTTGTATACTTGCCTTAATTCTTCGTATAAGGCAATCGAATTGTGAGGAATTGCTTGATTTTTAAGTAAAACAGGGATGCATTCTGTTAAAAACAATCCTTCTCTTACTTTTAGCTCTCGAGATGCATCATCTTTATTATATTCAGGATTAATCATTGCATACGCATTAGTAACATAAGTCATTGCTTTGATTTCTTCTAAATCTCTATGTCCGTGTTTGGATATAAAATCAAGGTTCGCAAATCCTGAATGGGCTAATTGAAATAAACTGATAGCAGTATCAACATAGCCTCTAGGTATATGCACATTTTTTTCTCCATTCAATAATTTTTCTAATCCTGTGGCAATATGTATAGTTGTAGTATCATATTGTGCAGCAATTTTATGTCTTAGATACAAAACATCTAAAGGATTAATCATGATTTAGAGTAATAATTAATCTTAATAAACATTATCGTTTTAAATAACATTAATCATCAAATGGATCTCTAGAACGAATATAATCGTTATGTTCTTGTTGATAAATATGAAATAAATTATCATAAACTTGTTTTAACTCTTCGTAAAATGGTTTAAATCGTGAAGGAACTACATTCGTGTTAAAAAGATGATTTAGAGTTTGAGTTAAAAACAATCCTTCTCTTACTTTTTGCTCTCGAGATTCTAAAGTGCTCATATCAACACCTGGAATCATTCCATATGCATTACAAACAAATCTATTTGCATGCATAATATCAGGCATGCTCTTATGATAAGTTTTAAATCCGGAATCCCTATATCCAAAATATCCACGTGCTAATTCAAATAATCTTATTGATTTATCAACAGCGAGTTGAGGAACTGAAGAAGTTCTTCCATTCAATAAATCATCTAATCCACATCCAACTAAAGATACAGCACTTCCATAATACAACGCTGTATTTCTTGAATAAGGGTGTCCATCACCACCATACCTCTTTCTTTTTAATGAATAAATATCCATAGAAAATATTAGGATAGACTATTAATAAACATTATTATCTTTTATTGCATATTAAAAACTAAACTTTCTTTCCAACTAAAATTTGTTCTCGTAATTGGTTTATTTCTTTTTTAAATGTTTTTGACCTATCTCCAATTATCTTAGCTATGGAAGAATCCTCTGCATTTAGTATTTTATCAAGGCTTGAAAAATTAACTAATAGCTTATCAACATCAGGCTTTGGTAAACTTGTTTTACTTAGTATTCTATAACCTCTCGGAGATATTTCTTTATCAAGAGCTTCTTTAAAAAGATATTTTGCTATTGTTTCTAAATCAAGTATTTCCTCAAAATTTAAATCATCAAAAAAATTTCGTAATCTATTCTGCTTTAATTTATAATCTTTTATAACCATGTCTTCTTCTTTTTCAATGCCTCTAGTTATCTCCCTCATTCTCATTCGTAAAATAATGCCATCCTTGCCTAATTCTATAATGTTCTCATTTATGATGTTTGTCATTTTTCTCATGATTTCTATTCTATGTAACACTCTGCATACGTCTCCTACAGAAACTAAATTGGTTATTTCCAAAACATTCATATTAACTAACAATTCATCAAAAACCTCTCTTTGTTTTTCTAAAATCTGCAAGGTTTCAGTAGCTCTTCGCAACAATGTTTCTGTATGTTGTAAGGAATATTTGTGATTCCCATAATAAATAGTTATATCCCTTTTTCTTTGAGATGCTGCAATAACCATGCCATTAATTTGTTTAGCAGTTCTTTCAGCTACCTGATGTCTTATGCCTGTTTCGCTGCTAGTTAAACTACTGTCAGGAACAAGATAAACATTTGCGAAGAGAATTTTTCTAAAATCTTCTGACAGAATAATAGCTCCATCCATTTTAGCTAATTCAGTTAGTCTTTTAGATGTAAATTTACAGTTAACCTTAAAACCTCCTTTCGCAATCTGCATAACTTTAGGACTTGCAGCAACTATAATAGCGCCCATGCCTCCTTTAACAATATCATTTATCCCTTCCCGTAACTCTGTTCCAGAACTCAATTTTTTCAAAACATCTACTTTTGTCATAGAAGGTTTAGATTCCTCTACCTTAATTTCTGGAAGATTAATTAAAATTTTCTCGCTCATCTCATTAATATCTAATTAAATATAAGTCATTTAGATTAAATAAAGTTATTGTCAGTCTGGATTAAAAAACATTTCTATTTCACTCTAAAATGGTTTCACTGATATACTCTAGATTCTCTAATGAATTAGCCTTTATTTTCATCAAAGAGACAGTGTACAAATTTTCATCAATATAAAGGCTTCTTCTAATATTCCCTTTCCAATAATCTTCTTCTTTTTCAAAATGAGCTATTCTGCCTTTTGGTTTTATCTCATTTTCATTAATAGAAAAAACATATACTCCTTGCCAAAACTCATTAAAATCATTAATGTAAACATTATATGAAACAGGAATAACAAATAAATTTTTATCCTTGTCAAATAAAACTGCTTTATGATCATACAACGCCTCGCTATGAGACCATGCTTTAATTCCCAGATCTTTATTTAAGTCAAAAGTTGAAACTTCTCGAGGATTATTAAAATTACTTACATCAAATAAACTCACTTTCAAACCTTGTACTCTCCCGCTTTCATCAGCTTCCATGCCGATACCAATTAAATGATTTCCATCATAAGGCTGTAGATAACTAGAATAACCTGTTATTTTCAAATATCCAAGAACTTCGGGTTTTGCAGGATTAGAAACATCAATCACATACAAGGGATCAACCTGCCTAAAAGTAACCATGTATACCTTATCTCCAATAAAACGAGCAGAATAAATTCTTTCGCCTTTAGCTAAATCCTCGACGCTTCCTATAATATTTAGATTATCATCTAAAATATAAAGATGATTTAAACTTGTTTCTCTCCAACTATCTCCGGTAGTAGTAGCAATTCTAAAATATCCCTTATATTCATCCATAGAAAATTGGTTTAAAACTCTTCCAGGAACCTCTCCAACTTCTTTATATTCAATCTCCCCATTATCAATACCTATCTTATGAATGACAGTTTTCTCATAGTCCTTAGAAATTTTTATCTCAAAATCTTCATGAAACTCTTTTAATCTTTTATCAAATTGCTCTTTCTCTTCTCCTCTCAATGAAAAAGAATATTCATAAATAATCATTTTAATTTCTGAAAGTTTCTCATAATCATTTTTATCAGAATTCTTTATTTCCAAGATTTTTTCATCTAGTTCTGGAACTAAATCAATTATTCCATCAACATATTTATCCAAATAATTTTCTACATTTTGTATCTTTTCGTAGGTAAGATAAACGTTATCTAAAGAAACATATATAGTTCTCGAGCCTCCTGTTAGATAAGTTTTATGATTAAACTCGCCATTATTAACATTAACAGAAGATACTGTTGTAAACACATAATTATAATCCCTGTAATCAAAATAATAAACATCATTTGCAGCAATACTTATTTCTCTTCCATCCAAGATATAAATAGGCGGTTCAGGATTATTAATAGAAGCATATTTATTAGTGATAGCATACACGTGGTCATCAATCATTCTGGAATCAACATAATTTCCCTCGAAAGATATTTCTTTTTCTAAGCTAGGAACATTTCTATTAGTTATATCATAAATATAAAGTCTAGTTTCAGAGCTAGAAGGTATAGGAGCAATCATTTTAGCAGATGCAATATCAGAACTTGCTATCACTGCTTCTTGTACTCTTGTAACTAGTGATTCTCCAGATCCTGTGTCACCAACATCTGATTCTCCAGCTCGCGCTCCTGCTACTTGTGCAATGCATACATCTCCCTTGCAACCATAATTATAGTTATCTGAAAAAACAATTAATTTATTTTCATTCAAATAAATCTGACTAACCTGTTCATTTGATAAATTTATTACACTAACAATATCCATTGTTTCAGCAGGATATGCTTTTATAATAAATATTTTGTTATTGCTAACTGCATAAATATAAGTTCCATCATTCTTCACAATATCAGCTTCATCAACCCCTTCAACTTGTATATTTGTTTGTGAATAACTACTGGCTTTAGCTAAATCTGATGCTACACTAGGCGCAGATTCTAAACCTGCTTCTGAAATAGCTCCTCTACTGAATACATTTCCAGATTCTTGATCATTATTTTCTTCTAAGAATGTTTTTATTTCAGCTATTGAATTAAATTTCTTTATGCTATCAGATTCATATTTATTTGATAAGCTTTGATTAAATAAAACAAAACCAATAAGAGCAATTAATCCTATAATCGTTAAAATAATAGGAAGAATCATTTTTAATGAACTTAAACTTGGTTTTTTTGTTCCAATAATAATATGTTTTTTAGCTAGTTTATACATTGGAATTTTTTTTCCTTTTACACTCCAAAAAAAATTTCTAGATTCAACTAATCCTGAATTAACTAATTTTTTAAGATTATACTCAATAGTATTTAATGGCATTTGTAAATTATCGGCAATGTCTTTTTCGCTCGCTTCTTTTACCTCGCTTAAAAAATCCAAAATTCTCTTCGCTGTCTTGCTTTTTAAAATTTCAGCAATATCTTTTGAGTTCTCATCATCAATTCCCATAAGTATAAATTTATCATCCATATTCTATTAAGAAAATAATAGTTTATAAATAAATTGAAAGGTTCAATAATGTTTGAAGTTATGCTTCAAACAAGCTTTCTTGATGTGTATTGTATATAAGAAAGAATTTTCAAAAGGCTTTTAAACAAGTATTTCCTCTAACTTGAGATGAATAAAGAGAATTTAATTCCTTCTTCAACAGAAACAGTTAAAGAAGCGGATAAAGAAAATCCCAAAGCAGACCTTAATAAGATTCATTCTAAGACATTTGAGTTAATAAAGAAATACAGAAAAGAATATTATAAGAAAAAAGTTGATGATTTACTTTCAAGAGAAGACTTGGTTAATATTCCTAAAGACATAAGAGAGAAAGTAGAAAAAGAATTATTGAAACCCATCAAAGTAGGTGAGATAGAATATAGTAATTTTATGGAAGAAACTTCAAGAAGAATAAGCCAAACTTTTCAAGTTATCTCGGGTAATATAGCTGAGCTATGCGTTGAAAGAGAGTTAATGAATATCGGTTTAAAGTTGGGAATTCATTATACAAAGAAAGCAGAAAGAACAGATTTTATAATGTTTCACCCTAAAAAAGACAAATTCAAGAAAAGGCATAGAGTAGAAGTAAAAAATGTTAAGTTGAGAGAAAGAGGAACAAGAGGATTAGCTTTTGATGGTGATAGTATGATTGGATTTTTTAACCAACCTTCAGAGTTTACTGCTTCTAATGTAGAAATAATAGAAAAACATTGTAAGAAAACTGAAGGATTTTGTTATATTCCTCCAGAAACTTTGAAGAATATAAAACATAAAAATTCAAGGTTTAAATCAAACACTGAATTTGCAAAAGATATAAAGAAGTTTGTTGAGACAGGAGTTATTTAATTTTAAATATATCCTAAAATCTTTTCAATTTCTTTTTTGTGTTGTTTGTCTATAGGGATCCAACAATTTCTGCAATAACAATTAGGATGGTAATAATAAGAGAGTTCCTTCTTTATTTTTCTCTTACAATTACTACAATTTATAAAACCGCCTTTGTCAGCTTGTAAGCCTATCAAATCTCCATTTTCTCTGTAACTTTGTGTTTTCTTTATTTTTCTTTTCATTCTAATAATTTTCCAATGTTTTTATTTATCTTTTGTAAAAATACAAAGAAGGCGTTAGTTTCATTTATTATATAATTCTCTATTTTGTCAAATTGTCTTTTTTCATAATAGTTCTTTATGACTTTCCCATCTTGTGATTTATCAGTAAAATTACTAAGACTTGCTCCCTTGAAATTTCCGTTATTTAATAAAACAAGTATAGATTTTATATCAATATAGGGCCTACTATAATGTAAATCCCTACTAACCAATTTTTTATCAAGATATTTATTAGATTTTGATATAATAAACTCCCATTCAAAATTTAGTTGAATGCCAATAGGAACAAAGTCCCAAATATTTGATCCGTCTGCAAGAAACCTATCAAAAAATTCAGTTACTATTTGCTTTTCAGAAGATTCCCATTCTTTTAAAATTATTAGCTCTCCAAATGGCTTTCCTGTCCTTAAATCAATTCTCTGAAATTGGATTGAGATTATTTTATCAGTTTCAGGATTTGGTTTTTCTCCTGGAGAATAAGTTTCTATATCCCAATAATATACCGCCATTTTTAAGACAAAACCTCCTCGAAATTATTTTTTGTCACAAACCATTTAGAAATCTTTTTATCTCCTCTGTTGGCATATTTTCCTTCGTAGGTTGCATTATTCTCTTTATAAAATAGTTTCTCAACTCCTTCTATTTTAAATAATTCTTTAGCAATCCTTTTCAAATCTTCTTTGTCACTAGAGTCATAAGTACGAACGCAAATAACGCCTGAATTTTTATTAAATGAATTTGGATTTTCCTTTGCGGTAGAACATTTTGCGGAGCTACCAAGCAATCCTTTTTCCACCGCTTTCTTAACGCCTTCCCAAATACTATCCAATTGCTCCCCCTTATATCCAAAGATCATCCATTTACCACAGTTATCGGCAGGTTCAGGGTATTTCTTTTTGCTAATAGCGTAAATCCAATATCCGTTTGTTATTTGTGATGGTTTTTTGTTTTCCATTACAAAATTAATGATTTTTTATATTTAAATACTTTTCGGTAATAATCTTTAATTCTCCGAAAACTATATAAACCACAATTCTCTTATGTAGATATATGAATATTAAAAAACAATTAGTGGCCAAAAAGAATATTGTAAATATATTGTCTCTAATCTTAACTGGAACGAAGACCAACAAAGAAATAGCCGAAACTCTAAACAAAAGCCAATCAACTATATCAGAGCATTTATCGCCCCTCCAAAAAGAAGGAATTGTTTTTATTTGGGAAAATAAAAGATACAACAAAAAAGAATATGAGGTTAATTGTGAAAAAATTGCAGAAATATTTTTTATGAAATTTCTAAAAAAGAAGGAATTTACCAAGTATAAAAATAATGATTTCGTTGCTTTAACTTTTGCATGGATTATTTCTATAAAAAAAGATCTTATGAAAAAAGAACCTAAAAAATTTGATAAAGTATCTTTATACGATATCTTTGCAGAAACGTTGAAATATTTCTATTATAGAGGAAAAGCTTTTGTAAAAGGAAATGAAAACCTTGCTCTTGAAGGTTACCGAACAGATAAGGAAAAAACAAAGTCTGAATTTAAGGAGTTTCTAAAATTGATTTATGGAGATATGCAAAAAAGATTAGAAAATGAAGAACAGAGTCGACTAAAAGAAGGTGAAGAGTTAGTTAGACAGATTAGATTTAAAAAATTCTAAGAATGCATAAGAACCAATGCTTGCAACAGTATGTGCTCCTGAAATTATTATGCTGCCTGATGTTATATGTCCATGGAGAACCTTATCTTGATGATAATTGTCTATCCCACTAATTCTTCCTGCCCCAGATATATCGAATATAGTTAGAGAAAGATTTGTTTGTTCAACTGGAAGAGTAGGATTTATGGGACTTCCTGAAAAAGAAGTTATATTCTCAGCCATCCACAAAGCACCGCTAATTTGTTCTTTAAATTGCACGATTGCTCTCGAGGCGTTATTAACTAAGTTTTGATATTTTTCAAATATTTTATCCATCATTTTGATGGTCTCCAAAAATCTAAAATATATTCAAATGTGGTCCCTAAAGTTATGTAATTACTTGGCCATCCAAAAATTCCTGCTCCATTCACTAAATTTCTTCTATCCCAAATAATAGTATTTCTCAATTCATATCCTGCTTTTTCCATTGCCTCTATGACATAAATGTGAATAGGTATTCTTTTGTTTTCCCACCACAAATCAGTTATATTAATGATGCAATGGGCTTTTGGTTTTAATAAAGGAAGAATTTTCTTGTAAATCTTTCCTAATTCTTCAGCATATTGTTTAGGCTCCATAGTCCCTAAATCTCTTGGGTTATTAGAATATTGTTGCACTTTCATAAACTGACTATTTATTCTCTTATCTCCTCTCAAGCTTTTGTTTAATCTGGGTCTATTAAGCATATTCGCATATGGGGGAGAAGTTACGCATAAAGAAATTGTTTCTTCTTCTAAATAATCCGGAATATTTATTGCATCATCACAAATCATTATTTGTTTAGTTTCATCTGTTAAACTTTGTTGTGATAATCTTTTTTGTGCAAAATCAACATATTTTTTACCTAAATCAAATCCTACAGCATTTCTACCAACATCTTTTGCAGCTACTAAAGTTGTGCCTATTCCTGCAAAAGGGTCTAATACCAACTCTCCTTTATGCGCAAATAATTCTATGCATTTTTTAGGTAATGCTATTGGAAAAACAGCAGGGTGTATTTCTCTATCTCTTATGTCTCTTGTTTCATAAAAGAATTCCCATAGAGCAATCTGATTCTTTAGCCATTCTTTTGGAGTTAAGCAATTGATATGTGTCTTACCACACTTACAGGTTCTCTTATGATTTAAATTCAATTTCTTATTTTGCATTTGTATTTCTTGTTCCATTTTTACGAGGTTTATCCCAATAGGGAGACTTACATATTGGACAAATAATAGGGTATTCTTTTTTTCTTGGTATCCATTTATGTTCACAGCGTTCACATTTATATCCTTTTACCTTTAAAATTATTTCTGCCATATTATTAATAGTGATTTCTTAACTTATAAATGTTACTTTCCTAAGTATTACCTTTATAGTAAGAACTTTTATACAGAGATAAATAAAAACATTATGAAGCTTAATCTAATAGCATAATTATACTAAAACATTTACAAAAAACAACAATAATCTTTATAAATGGTTAATTAATTATAACTCTACAATGAATAAATGGGTTGAAATTTTACTAGGACTTGTCCTCATTACTGTAGCAGTGTTAGTATGGGGATTTTCAGGAAATTGGGCTATAGGTAAGATTTCTTTTGATTTTGGAAGTGCTGCATGGGATTTCCTTAAAGGAGGGCTAGTTTGGTTTGTCATCATGATTGGACTTCTCTTTTTGCTTTTAGGAATAAGTGAATTAAAAGAATAAAATATTATATACTTCTTTTCTTTTATTTTATAACAAATGCATTAATTATTCGTAAGTTTTTGCATTTGTTATATTCGGGAGAATTAAATAATAATTACTAAAATTTAATTCTCACGTTATAAGTGGTGATTCATGTTCAGTTATAATAGAAAATTAATTCAAGGAAAAGCAAGAAGTCTTAAAAAAAGAGATATAATTTACAATCAAGAGTGGAAACTTAAAACTCATTTCTCTGGAAAAAGTCCCCCTGAAATTTTTGTAGGAAGATTTACCTATCCTCATGTAAACGCGGGAATTTTGAGTCCTGATAGTTTTGAAAATACTGAAGAAATGTCCTACCCTGAAATCTGGCACGAAAAAAATTTTTCAATTCATGATATACTTTCCAGAAGAAATAAGTTAATATATGGAAGATTTAAGGCGGATATAAAGAAAAAAAATAAATTTTTGAATATTATGCAAGAATTATCAATGGCACATAAATCAGTTTCAACTGAATTTTTTCTTAAAAAAACTCCTTTAAATCACGTAGAAATAAACCGATATTCTCCTATAATCGCAAATCCTGCTCCTTTAGAAAATGCGCGACTCCAAGAAAATCCTACTATAAATCCTAAAATAGATTATATAGTTTCGGATATACATGTTAAAGCAACTGAATCAATGAAAGAACTTTATAACTATAATATTCCTATAACAAATATTAATAAAATATTGAGTGCAGGGCTTCTTGGATTGCGCTCGCAAAGAAAATTAGTGCCAACAAGATGGTCAATAACTACTGTTGATGATAGTTTATCAAAAGCTCTTTTGAAAAAAATAAGATATTATCAAGAAATTAATGATATTTTATTGTTTAATGCAGAATATAACGGCAATCATTACGAAATACTTTTACTTCCAGATAAATTTTCTTTGGAGGTTATTGAAATAGAATTAATAAACGGAAAAGTCTGGCAGGATTATGAATTGTTTTATGGAAGAAAAACCTATGCGGAAAATGTTGTTGGAGCTTATTATGCAAATCGCCTCGCTTTATGTGAATATTTAGAAAAAATAAAAAAACAAGCAACTGCTATTTTTTTCAGAGAAGTTCGCCCAGAATATTATGCACCATTGGGAGTAGGGATATTAAGAGAAACATCTCGAGAGGCTTTTAATAAAACTCCTGAAAAATTTAACACCCTTGATGAAGCATTGCAAATAGCCCAAAGCCGTTTAAAAATACCTATAACAAATTTCATTGAAAAATCCATGCTTTTAAAAGAATTTGGAAAGCAGAAAAAATTGAATAAGTGGTTTTGATCACTTCTGCACATCTTGAACAAATCCTTGTTTAGGCTCATAAATATCTCCTGTTTTTTTCAGTTTTTCAATAGCATCATCAAATTCTAAATCAGAAATGTCCTGAAGCTCTTTTCTAATTTCTTCTAAAGGAACTTGCTTTCCAAATTTTGCCTCTAATTTCTTTATGGTTTCCTTCAATAAAATTAGTTTACTTCTCTTGCTTGAAGATATTTTAGTAGTAAACCTATCTATGTCAAAAGTTTTTGTTTCTGGGTCATATCCAACTTGCATGAGATAGTGTTTTGTTAAACGTATTGCCACATCAGTATCATGTTTTTCAACAGTAAAAGATAATCTTGATTTGGCATGAGCTTCTGCTAACCTTACTAAACCCTGTAATTGTCGTGCAGAGATAGAAATAGATCTTCCCTCTCCTTCTAAACTTGCTCGTCTCATTTTTACATAAAAATCTTTTATTTCCTTCACTGCTTCTTCAGTTAATAAAGGATTAACTTTTTGTTTAGCATAAGCAACATATTTCTTAAATAATTCTACATCTACATCAGGTTTAGTTTCTTTATGTTGATGCATTTTTAAAACATGGCTTGCTATCTGTTCATCGATATCTTTATTTGGCAAGTCTCTTAAAACAAAAATTAAGTCAAATCTATTAATGAGTGTTGGAGGAAGGTCAATTTGTTCAGTTATAGATTGCATTGGTTCAAATCTTCCATATTTCGGATTTCCTGCAGCTAATACAGATGTTTCCGCGCGAAGCGTAGCCTGCACGTTAGCTTTACTGATAGTTACTGTTTGCTGCTCAAGTGCCTCGTGCATAGCACTTCTATCTTGTGGATCCATTTTCTCAATTTCATCAATACAAATAATCCCTTTATTAGCAAGAACCATTGCTCCTGCTTCTAAACTCCATCCTTTCAAAAATTCATCTCTTACAACAGTAGCAGTTATTCCGGCCCCGGTAGTCGCCTTGCCCACTATGTATCTTCCCTTAGGAGCAATATTTGAAATAAATTTTAAAGCGAGCGATTTTGCCACACCAGGATCCCCTATTAAAAATACATGAATATCTCCTCGTAAAACAGTTCCATCCTCATTCACTTTCTTTATCCCACCAAACATTTGTAATACAAGTGCTTCTTTAATTTCCTCATAACCCCAAATACTAGGAGCAATAGCATCTCTTAATTTTCTGAATAATTCTGGATCTTCTGCTAATTCTTGGATTTGTCTTTCATCCTCTTCATTTATTTCTAATTCTTCATACGTGGTTTCTAAAGGAATTAAATTATTAGCTTCGACTGCTAAATCAAACCTTGTGGAAATAGAACCAGATGGAAGAGGAACAGGAACTTCTTTTAATATGCCTAAAACACGAACTTTGCTTCCAGGAGTTGTTTTTTCCTCCATTATTGGCTCAACTAAATCTTCTTTCAAAAAGACATTCATTCTTCTTGGTTGTTCTCCTCCTGTCAATGATTCAGGGCTTTCCTCAAGAACTAATCTTTGAGCATCAACCATTACTTTGCTTAATAACCTAAAAGCTCCTTTTCTTCCGCAAGAACATCTGGTTGGTTCTCTAAATTTTTTTTCGATTTGTAAAACAGATATAACAGTACCACAAGAAGGACATTCAAACCTAGCATTAACTACTTGGGGTCTTACTTCACTTGCCTGTCTTACTAACCCTTCAAAATAAATAAGCTGATTAAGATGATGTGCACGAATAGTTCTTATTTTTACTTTTTGTGTTTCAGGAAGATTGTCTAACCTTATGCGAGGATTTTTAATTAACTCTGTTTCTTCTAAAGCCATTTCCAATAATTGTAAAACTTCTTCTGGACTGCTTATGATAGCTTCAGCTAAAAGAGGAGAAGTAGAAGCTAAATCATCAAAATTAACATAAACAACTTTTTTTCCTTTCCTAAAACTATCTCCTATCTCCCTCTTATAAGTATCAAAGAACAACTTTGATTCTCCAACCAATTCTTCGCTATTTGAAACCATCTTACCTCCTTTACATGATTTACCTTTACATGATTTAGTTACATGAAATATACAGAATTAACATGTTAAATGTTTATAAGTATTTATCAACTTTAAAACAAAGATGCTTAAGAAGAATTTTCAAAAACAATATTAACTATAGCCTCTAATTGCTGGTAAGAAGAATCACTACATTTTGTTCTCAATTGCTCAAGAAGGTAGTTTTTTATTTCTTCTTTATGTTCTCGGCTTCTTGGCGTCACTAAAACATCATTTGTTAATGTTATTAAAACATCTGTTCGCAATCTTCTACAGATTTCAATAATGTCCCCTCCAGATATGATAAGAAGATCTTTCAATAAAGAATGATACTCTATTAAGAGAGGCTCTTCTTCAGCTTCTTCAATTACTTTCACTGCAAGAGACTTATACTCTTGATTTGCTCTATTAGAAAATGTGTCTTCAATTTCAATAATTCTTTTAACTTTTTCTACTAATAAATCGTAGTCCATAAGTGAAAAATCATTAATGAATTTAAATAAATTGTCATACTAAAAATTCAATATATAGCAAAAGACTCTTAAAATTTACCAAAATGTCTTTTGTTATATTCGGAAGACTTAAATAAATTGGTTAAAAATTTAAGTCTTCCGTTATAGTAATCTCCCAATTAAAATCAGCTATTTCTTCTATTCATTAAAGCATAATTAAGGGCTATCCTTTCTAATTTTTTGAGTTGTTCTGGGTTTAGAAATAAACCATCTTGAGAAAACTCTACACTAGCTATTGTACATTTATAGTTTTTTTCTTCTGCATACTTTCTTTCAGGAGGATAAACAAAATGAGGATTAACTTCTTTAGTCAATGCAATAATTTGATCATCTTTGTCAATCCCTAAAACTTCATAAAAAATAGCTAGTCTTTCTAGGTGGTGCGATTGGTTAAAACGGTTAAAACGAAATAGAGCTTCTGATGAAACTTGTAATACCATATAACCTTTACGATAATTTGTAATTATAACGCGAGCTGTTGGGGTTTTTACACCAATTTCAGTTGCAAAATTTTCAGAGATTTCTTCAATGGTAGACTGTTGTAACTTTTTCTTTAATTCTTCTCCGATTCTTTCACATCTCTTCTTATCATCTTCATATTTCATAAGATAATTAAAAAAGAACTCTTTTTAATAGTTTATATTATCAGATTACTTTATAAATTACTTACTTTTCTGCACTGCTTTTATGGTTTTAATCAATTGCTCCATAGATTCATTTAACTGCTGGTTGTTTTTTGTTCCTGTGCAGACTAATTTACCATTGCTGAACAATAAGAAAGTAGCAGGAGGATCATCCAATTTGTAAACTAAACCCGGAAATTGCTCTGGTTCATACTCTGTATTTTGTAATTCAAGTGATAAAAAATTAAGATTAAGCATTAGATTAATACTCCCAGAAGCAACAATATTCTGCACAGTTATCTTAGGTTTATCTGTAATTTTAACATTTATTTTCTTTAAAGTTTTAATAACCTGCTCTATGACTTCTCTAACTTGTGAGATAGATTTTGTTCCTGTACAAACCAGATTACCAGACGAAAAAACAAGAACCGCAGATTTTGGCTGTTTTATGCGTAAAACTAATCCTGGAAACTGTTCTGGATTATATTCGGTATTTGTAATAGTTTTTGCCAGTTTTATCAAAGGAACATCTTTTCCCAAAGAAGTAGTAGCAACAATGTTTTGAATCTTTAAAGAAGATTTTTTATTTTTCATTTTGATTTATCACGTTTAAAAATGGAAGGTTAGAAAATATCAATTTTCTTTATTTTCCATTTTGATTTATCACGTTTAAAAATGGAAGGTTAGAAAATATCAATTTTCTTTATTTTCCATTTTTATTTATCACTTCCAAATAATTAATTAGTTATTTATAAACAAATTCAATTTATAAACCTTTCGCTTTCATAAAAAAATGCCGACGGCAAAAAAATCACAATAAGAAAGGTTTTTAAATAAAACAAACAATAATAAATTTTAAAAAAAGGTTATCATATACTTTTAGATGAGTAGAGTTATAACAAATTTAGAAGAAATACTTGAAAATTTTCAATGTGTATTGTTTGATACTTCAATTGGTGCTAGCAACTTTATGAGGTATTTACAAAGCAAATCTTCTTTTAGTTCTATAGATAAAGAAAGAATCTTAGAAGAAATTAGAGTCCTGGAGGATACGAGAAAGTTAACCTCTGCTCGAAATGTATTAACAATTGAAGAAGTTGTTAATGAGTTTTGTAAGTTTGTTGAGCTTATAGGACGTAATATTGCATTTTTATCTAATTCAGAGAGAACCGATTTTAAAGGATTTCGGGATTTATATTTTCAAAGAAGATTTGATAAAATATACTCAAAAAGTATTGAGAATAAAAGATTATTATATCAGTTACAAATTGATGCTTATGATCTTTACAAAAAGTGTAAAAGGAGGATATTAAAAATAGAAGATGACAGATATCCTATTCTTATTGAAATGATTCAATTATTAGACAAATCAATAGAATTGAAAAGAGATACAAATTATAGAGAAGGAACAAGAGAATCACCAAATACAAGTTCAGATACAGATGAAAAGTTATTAGCTGCTTTATATTCACAGATTATAAATAATGAAGATGATGCAATCCTTCTAACTAGAGATACAGATTTTTATAGATTAACTGGGGTCTGCTCTAGATTATTCGTTTCCCCAGATTTTCTGCCTTACAATGAACAATTTAGAGAGAGGATTAAAAAATTTCCGCCTTTAATAGCAACTCCAAAAGAAAAAGAATATGGCGTGGAAATTTTTGATGACTTATACTTTGATGACTATTTTCTTATTAAAAATATTTCTTACCGAATGAGTGAATCAATTAAGTGTAAATTAACAGACTTATGGAGAAAATTTTCAGAATCAAGTTATGAAATTAGTGTTTCAGATAATCTCTCTTTATCTCATCCAAACTAGCGATATCACTCTTACTTCTATCAGGTCTTAATCGCGTTATGCGAGGAAATCGTAAGGCAAACCCTGAAGAATAAGTAGGAGATTTCTGAATATTTTGATAAACAACAGTAACTACAATTTCAGGTTTAACTTTAACTTCTCGTCCTTTTTCCTCACTGACTAAGGGTTTTAATTTTTTTGTTAGCTCTTTGTAAGATAATCCCTCACTTTCTTTTTCTTTTAATCCTGTAGACACTTTTCCTATTTCCAACAAATTATCCTTATCCCCGCAAGCAACAGTATAACTTGTTAACCATCCTGCTCTTTTTCCAGTGCCATATTCAGCTCTTATAATAACCAAATCAAATTCATTGTCTTCAGGTTTTATCTTAACACCATATCCGACTCTTGCACCAGGCTTATAAGGAGCTTCGAGATTTTTCATCATAATTCCCTCTTCACCATGTTCAATAGCTTTAAGGTAAAATTCCCTAGCTTTTATTTCGTCATCAGTAATAATCGCTTCAGAAGGCCTTATCTTAAACTTTTCTTTCTTAACTATTTTCTCTATTATCTTCCTTCTCTCTTTAAAAGGTTTGTTTAACAAAGATTCTCCATTATAATAAATAACATCAAAAACATTTATCTCTATAGGAAGTTCTTTCTGTAATTTTTCTATATCATATTTTCTCTTGATTCTCTGGCTAATTTCCTGAAACGGTCTATATTTTTTTGTCATGAGATCATAACCGACAGCTTCAGCGTCTAAAATAAAGGTTTTTCCCTTGACATATTCTTTAACATATTCTTTAACTTCTGGAAATTGTTTTGTTACATTTTCAAGTCTTCTTGTGAAAAGCTTAATCTCCTTTTCATCTTTATTAATCATCATTCTAAAGCCATCATATTTGTAATCAATCAAAGCAGGTTTTCCAACTCTTTTAAAACCATCTGATATAGAATTTTCTTTCAAAAAAAGCATTACTTTAATTGGTTTTCCAGGTTCTAAAACTGTTTTCTTCACTGCTTGCACTCCTTTACATGCTTTTTCAAAAACTTGTTTCCAATCACTTGACGTGTCATAAATGTTCTGAACATTGTCTGTTATCTCCTTTTTATCTTCTTTTAATTCACTCTCGCTAAAACAAGCTTTCACGAGAGCATCTCTCAATGTTCCATCTGAAACTCCTATTCGCAAATCAGAAAGCAAGGTTCTTATCAAATATTTTGCTTCTAGAGAATTAGCAGATGTTAACAATTCAGAAATTAACGACATCTTTTTTTCAATAGTTCCTTTTCCTTCAAGTTCTGGAAGCTTTCTAATGTTCTCTAAAACTTTTTCAACATTTAATGTTTTAGAGAAAAGAGTATGTTGTTTTTTAACTTTCATGATATCCTCGGAAACTTTACCTAAATCACCTATCTTTCTCCATTTGTTAATAATCTCCTTATCGCTTAAGCCAGAAGCTTTTGACAATGCCTTTACTACTAGCTTATCAGAAATCCCTATCTCTTTATTAGAATAATCAGGAAAAACCTTGCCCTTTACTAAATAAATAATTTCTTTGTTATCTTCTTTTTTTAATTTTTTTAAAAAATCAGAAAGAATCTCGATTTTCTTTAATCTACTTGGATTTTTCTCAAGTTCCTCATATGTTTGACATAATTCTGAATATTTCATTTTTTATTAAATAGAAAGAACTTTATAAAGTTTTAAAATTTTTTTGAAAATGGGATCTGGATAACCCTTCAAGAATTCAATCATTATTTCTTTAATGTTCTGAACACTCCTAATTTATCTATCTAACTTCCTTTGATAATCCCATTTATTTTAATATCATCATTTTCCATTTTCTAAACTTTTCAAAATCCCACATTTTCTCTATTTAGTCCTTTAACCTCATATGTTTTTTTATTTTTTTAAAATAAGTAATTGTTTTGAATATATTTACAAAATAGAAATATTTAAATAATTCTAAAATATAAATACATCATGGCTGGTACAACAATTACGATTAATATTGAAACAGAAGTACTAAAAAAATTAAGGGAATTAGCTATTGCTAAAAAACAGAAAAAAGGTTTTTTGGGAAAATTAATCAGCGAGGCTACTAAAGAATATTTGAAACAAAAAGAACAGGAAGAAATAGCACAAAGGCAATTAAAAAAAATAGAAATAGGATACAACATGGGCAAAATCTTAATTAAGCATAGGGATGAATTATATGATAGGAAATAAAGAAACTCGATTATTAGACAGCAATATACTTATTTATGCTTATGATTCAAGTGAAAAAGAAAAACATGTTATAGCTAAAAATTTAATTGCCGATTGCTGGAAAAGGAAAAAAATATACGCTCTTTCAGTGCAAAACTTATCAGAATTATTTTTTATTACAACTAAAAAAATAACTAATCCTGTTAAACCAGATGAAATGAAAAAAAATATTCAGGATATTATTTCTTTTACAAATTTCAATATATTAGACATAAACAAAAATAGTATTTTAGCTGCAATGGATATTTCTTCAGAAATAGGGATTTCTTATTGGGATGCTCTTATTGCATCTGTTATGAAAGAAAACCATATTCACACTATTGTTACAGAGAATGATAAAGATTTTAAGAAAATTCCTTGGATAAAAGTTATTAATCCTTTTATATAAATGATATTTCTATTTATTTATATCAAATAACTTTAATAATTGTAAATCGTTAGTTATTTGATTATTAGGAAATAACATAGTAAAATATACAAAAATTAATGTTATTTCCTATAATTTCTTAATGAGCAGATGTTTTTTGTATCCTAATCTTACTAATTCTCTATATGCCTGCCACACATCATCGGGTATTTCCTGGAAAATCTGGAATCCTTTTTTTGGATAAACTTTCACTATTTTTATTAGCTCGTTTTTTATCTTACAAACGGCTTTTCATATCTCTAATTTTCTTCTCTATCTCTCTTTCTAGATCAATCTCATTTAATTCTGCAAGAACTAATAGGTCAAGTATTGCTTGAGCAATTTCCTCATTAAAATTATCTATATCATAATTTCTCATTTTACTTTCCTTATTAAAAATTTGTCGAGCTATCTCTCCGATTTCTTCAACAAGATGCATGAAAATTAATTCAGAAGTAAGTTCTGACTCATATTGCTGAAATCTCTCTTTCTGAAATCCATGAATTCTTTTTGCCAGTTCTTTAATATCCATGTATATTTAATAGAAAAAGATTATTAAAATATTTGTATAGAGAACTCCTATGAGAATTCTTAAACCATAAAGCTTATCTATTATTTAAGCTTTATTATGTCCGAATTACTCACAGTTTAAAACCATGTCCCTTAAG